>JADFHU010000460.1 GCA_022567055.1 Planctomycetota bacterium | reverse complement strand
CGGCAACGTTCCGCACCAGCCCGGCCCGGATCTCCGGAAGCAGGGCGATGACCGCGTCCTCCTCTAGGGTGAAGGAGTAGGGGACCTGCCCGACCAGCTCGTAGGCCGTCAGGGTGGTCTTGCCGGTGCCGAGCGCCGTCGAACTCGTTGAGATGGGTGACCACCCACTCGTCGATCGGGTCGTGCATCAGCAGGACTTCCGTACCCGCGACTTTCGCTTTACCTTCCGCCCCGAACCTCTCCTGTAGCCAATGCAATTACGGGCCTCGCGCATTTTTCACCGACTCGGAGACGAGACCTCATCGAAAGTGTATACTGAGGGCGGAACACCTGATACTGGATACGGTACGCGAATAAGAGGGTTCTGTCAAGGGAACGTTTTTATCTGTATCGAGAACCGGCTGCTTGACACAGAAAAGGAGGGAACCACCATGCGGCTGCGGGAGCGCATACAAACGCGGATGGACGAGAAGGGATGGAAGCTGGCCGACCTAGCCCGAGAATCGGGCGTCGCGAAAGGATACCTCTGGGAGATCCTCAGTAGCGAGAAGGAGAAACGGCCTTCTGCCCAAACGTTGTACACGATCGCGGAGGCACTCGGGACCACGGTCGCCGACCTCCTGGGGAGATCGACAGAACTCAAATCTGTCGGTTCAGGGGAGATGCCCGAGACGCTGCGAGAGTTCGCCAGCGAGGCCAATTTGCCTGACGAAGATATCCGCGTGCTAGCGGCGATCCACTTCCGCAAAGAGCAGCCGAAAGGCAAGGAGGACTGGCGGTTCCGGTGGGACTCACTCAGTGGAGCGTCTCGTTCATTCTCGACATCAGGAAGTCTATTTCATGCAACCCATCGACTTTATTAAAACGGTACAGGTGTGTTCTCCCAACCCTTCAATTGAGTGTCACAAGATTTAAGGGGTTTAAAGATGAATGTTGCGAAAAGAGTCGCCGAAACGCTGCGAGATCTCGGCGTTAAGTACGTCTTTGGCAATCCGAGTGGCAGTTTTGGTGATTTCATGGAGGGCCTGCGACAAACAGATGGCATAGAATTTATCTTGGTGACCAATGAAGCTTCGGGTGGATTCATGGCAGATGTCTGTTGGCGACTCACCAGGCAGATGGCGGTCACCTTTGGAACGTTTGGACCGGGGGCCTGTAATCAAACAACCGGTGTCGTTGGCGGCCTTTTGGATAGATCCCCGATGCTGGCCTTCGCCGATGAATTTGATAGTGGCATGTTGAGCCGAACGGTCCAAATGAATATCGACCAAGAAGCGATGTTTAAACCCATAACCAAGATGCAAACGCGCATTGCGCCCAACATCGTAAGAGAAGTGCTCTATCAGGCTTTTAGGATTGCAAGCGAAGAGCGCCCTGGACCGGTTTATGTGGGACTTCCCTGTGGAATGGGTGTTGTAGAGTCCGGCGAGGAAGAGATCCCCTTACCGGTAATCAATGAGGTGAGACCCGCGTCCGATGCTTCTATCCGTAGCATGCAGGAATCGTTTCAAAGATCACGGAGACCGGTCGTCGCATTGGGTATTAGTGCCGTGCGGTGGAATCTTTCGGAACCGGTAATAGCATTTGCAGAGAAATTTAATATTCCGATTGTACTCACGCCGATGGCGAAGGGGATGGTGCCGGAAGATCATGCTTCCTATACCGGCGTATTGGCTCATGCGCTGGCAGATCAGGTCGGTAAGACACATCAGGAGGCCGATCTGATCATTGGGATTGGTTTTGATCCCATAGAAATCAACTACGAAGAATGGATTCCGGAGGTTGAGGTGGTACATCTCGATACCTGTGCGGCGGATCTCGATACCACCCGGTACACGCTTGCTGCCGATGTCGTTGGAAATCTTGCCGATTCCTTGCATAAACTGCGAGAAACCGACTGCGAGCCCAAAGAATGGGACCTCTCAGTCGTTGCAAAACGTACCGAAAGAATATTTTCGCAGTTGGAAGAAGTCGAGGGTCTTTTTGATCCGCGCTGCGTACTTGCCGGTCTTCGCGAAAAAATGCCGGAGGACGGTATCATGACCTGCGATGTTGGAGCTCACCTGCATTTAATCGGGCAAACCTGGAAAACACCTTCGCCGGAGTGTCAGCTAATGACCAACGGATGTTCCTCCATGGGCTTTGGTATCCCTGCCGCGATTGCGGCTAAAATGTGTTTGCCCGAGCGCGTCGTCGCCTGCGTGGTAGGCGATGGAGGATTCTTAATGATGTGTGGAGAAATGGCCACTGCAATGCGGCTCAACAGGAATATCGTGTTTGTATTACTCACAGATAAGCAACTTTCTTTAATTGGCATCAAGCAGGAAAATAAAAGTTACCCAATCTATGGTACACCCCTATACGGCGACGACTATGTTTCCAGCAATAATTTCTTTGGCGTTCCGGTACTTCCTGCACGCAATAAGATTGAGTATTCCGCCGCGCTGGACGATGCTTTTGCTTCTTCAGGCCCGGTGATTGTGGAAGCTTTTGTGAAGAGAGAAGATTATCAAGGCTTGATACTGCGGGGAAATCGATCATGAAAAGGGTGCCTATAATAGTATGCGGTCTTGGCGGCGTTGGTAAAGAGTTTGTGCGACTCCTCAGTGAGCGGCGCTTGGATATCAGGGAAAAGTTCAAGCTCGATCTGGTCCTGACTGCGGCCGTCGATATTGGCGGTGCGGCTATGAATGGCCCCGAAGGGATAGACGGGCTCTCGATGCTCGACCATGTGAATTCAGGAAATCCGATCGAGACATTCGGAGCATCGGGTATTCCGGGGATGAGCGGTGTTGATGCCATTGCGAGAAGTGGCGCAAGCGTCATGGTTGAGGCGACGCCTACTAACCTGGTGGACGGGGGAGTTGGAAAAGCGCACGTGTTCGCTGCGCTTGAGAATAAGATGGATGTGGTCAGTGCCAATAAGGGGCCGTTTGTACTCTTTTATGATGAAGTTCATGCCTTGGCAGCGAAGAACGGTTGTGCTTTGCACATAAGTGCAGCCGCGGCAGCGGCGCTTCCCACCCTAGATGTTGGCCGTATATGCCTAGCAGGCGCCAATCTTTATTCGGCTGAGGGTATTCTAAACGGCACGACGAATTTCATACTCTCCGCGATGCGCAATGACGGTTCCTCTTACGAGGAAGCACTTGCCGCGGCACAAAAAATGGGAATAGCAGAATCGGATCCCGGCTACGACGTAGACGGTAAGGACAGTGCGAATAAAATTGTTCTAATTAGCAATCGACTTTTTGGAACACGAAACACATTATCCGACGTTGACATAAGCGGTATTACAGAAGTTACGATAGAGGATATACAGACTGCGACCCATGAGAAAAAAGTGATCAAGCTTATCGCATCCGCGAAGAATAGTAACGACACGGGTCATTTGAGCGTCGGGCCGAAAAGGTTAGATGAAAATCATCCCTTGGCGAGTGTGAATGGATCAGAAAAAGCAATTACCTATGAGACAGACACGATGGGGACCCTAACAGTCATGGGGGGTAAAAGTTCTCAGGTAGGGGCTGCAGCAGCTTTATTGAAAGATCTCATTAACGCTTACGTGTGACCACTATTATGAACCACTTTGCCAACAAGGGACAGCTAACCATGAGAATGCTTACATTGACCACTACGATAGTGCTGACGCTTGCTTCCTCTTCACTTGTCATTGCCAATGGACGGGGACATTTGGTGATTGTCGGCGGTGGTGGTACGCCAGATGTCGTCCTGGAAAAGATGGTTGAATTGGCAGGCGGCAAGGACGCGAAAATTGTCGTGTTGCCACAAGCCTCTGCATCCGAGAGTCGCGGCAGCGCGGCGGTCGAGAAGTTTGCGTCGATCGGGGCGAACAAGGCCCAAGTGCTGGAATTGGCAGATCTGGCGGCTGCAGCCAAAGCGATCGAAGGAGCCGATCTGATCTGGTTTTCCGGCGGTAGTCAGCGACGATTGGCCGAGGCCCTTCACAGCGCGAAGTTGGTTGATGCCATTCGTCGTCGCCACGCTGAAGGCGCGGTCATTGGAGGAAGCAGCGCTGGCGCAGCGGTCATGTCGGAACTCATGATTCCCGGATCACCCGATGAACAACGTTTCGTCGCCGGCAACACACCGATTTCTCGTGGGTTTGGTTTGGCACCCGAACTCATCATCGACCAGCATTTTGTTCGGCGAAGTCGGATGAACCGTTTGCTGAGCGCGGTGATGGATCATCCCGACCGCATTGGCGTTGGGATTGATGAACGGACCGCGATTATCGTGTCCGAAAAACGACTCACGGTTTACGGAGAGAGCAGCGTCGTGATTATCGACGCGCGGGGCAAAGCGAAAGTCGCCGAGACGGGCCAGTTGCAAAGCGCCAGGAAGATACGTTTGTCCGTCCTGTCGCAGGGCGATTCGTTTGACTTCTCCGGCATGGAGCCGGTAACAGTGCCGGCTTCCGCTGGGACAATCTGCGCTTGTCAAGCGACAATCGGACCACCCTGGGATCTGCCCGAAGGCCTGAGGATATAAGCGATTAGGTGCCCTATGCTACCACTGGCATTTTCGCTGCCCTTCCACTACAATTGCGGCCCTACAGACAGTTTTAGTGGGAATTTGAGGGGGATAAATGGGAGTGGTGGACAAGATCCGAGGTACTGATCTATAATTGCCCCTCCCCCACCAAAATTGCCGAGTTTTCGTACACAAAAGTCCAGGATGTCGTGACGAATAGCACGGTTCTACCTGAAACCGCTCTTAAAAAAGGCTGGATCAGATAGATGACCCGGCCCCTTGAAAATCACGGTTGCTGTGGCGCTTAAGTGGTCGCAGCTTAAGGTCTCTCAAACGGTTCCGTTCGACCGGCCATGCCGGCAACCTCTGCTGCAGACAAGGCACGGTGATAGATTCGGACATCGTCCAAGTCACCGGTGAAGAAGTTGGGATTCCCATTTAGCGCCCCGTTAAATGTCGTGGCTTCCGAGCCAGCACCCACGAATCCATAACGTGGGTTGCCGGTCCCAATAGTACTGCCTCCAGTGACCGGAGCTTCGTGATAACCATCGATGAAGATTGTAGACGTTCCATTGTCGAATACGCCGGCCACAAGATGCCATTCGCCGTCATCCACGCGTGAAGAGCTGCCGCTATCGAGCTGCCCGGCGTCGGTCATCACATCCCAGCCGACCTGGCCCGGCCCGGCGCCGCTGAGATTGATCTCGAGACGCCAGTAATCGCTTCGGTCAAAGGACGCAATGATCTGGTCGT
>JADFHU010000459.1 GCA_022567055.1 Planctomycetota bacterium | reverse complement strand
CACCGCATCTTTGGCCGCTTCTCAATCGCCAAATCCTCACTGTAGCCCACTACACCTCCGGTTTGGCTCAATCGGCGCGACCAAATCTACGGCACACTTGAATCCCAAAATGTCCAATTTATTTCTTGCCGGTCCCTAAGAACGTCGTGGAGCAGCGGGCTCCCATTCAGTGACCTGGCGACGCCCGGCAAAGAATCGGCGCCCCTCCGGAGAGCACAGCGGCCGTGGTCTGTTCATACCCTTGCTCCGCCTCTCACTCTTCCAGCCCAGAGAATGTTTGGTACCAAGCGCCATCTCCTGTCGCCCCGAAACAGGGTGTGGCGCGGCCTTCTGGGGAACGCTCCGCGCGGGAGTCGAAAATCTTTGGCAGATCTAAAAAGTTTTGATTGACTAATATAGTTAGCGCCTCTATACATTCTCCCTTCGTGATTACTAAGATACAGATCTCTGTTGGTGTCTTATCAGAAAGGTTACAGGTTTTATGAAAAGAGCAGTTCAAAAAGTGGTGGCCGCTGGCGGTATTTTGGCTGTGTTGGCCGGGTCCTCGCCTGCGACGGGTGCCGAAGCTCTGCCTTCCCAGGCGGATATGTGGCGGATCATCCAGCAACAGAATCGGCAGATTGAAGCCCTAACTCGGAATCAAAAGGCGACCGACGAGCGGCTCGAAGCCACCGGCGACGCGGTGGAGGAAGTCCGCCGCGGCGGTTCCGGCGCTGCATCCAGTGACACACAGATAGGGGGCTATGGGGAGCTTCACTACAACAGCGGCAAAAAGTCGGGAGACGATGAGCTGGATTTCCACCGCTTTGTCTTGTTCGTCAATCACGAGTTTACCGATTCCATTCGCTTTTACTCGGAACTCGAAGTGGAACACGCGCTGGCGGGGGAGGGGCAACCGGGGGAAGTCGAACTCGAACAGGCCTTTCTCGAATTCGATCTGAACCGAAACAACCAGATCAAGACCGGTCTGTTCTTGGTCCCCGTGGGTATCCTCAACGAAACGCACGAACCCCCGACGTTTTTTGGCGTGGAACGTAATCCTGTGGAAAGGAACATCATTCCCACGACCTGGTGGGAGGGCGGTGTGAGTTTTGTGAATCGACATGACAGCGGCTTTACCACAGAAGTTGCCCTGCACTCCGGACTCGACGTCGATACGGGTACCTTCCTCATTCGCACGGGTCGACAGAAAGTCGCCCAGGCCGACGCGGACAACCTCGCCGCCACCGCCCGCCTCAAGTGGACCGCCATTCCCGGCGTGGAAGTAGCGGCTTCGGCCCAGTACCAACAGGACATGACGCAGAGTGATTTTGCCGAAGAGATCAGCGCGACCCTGTTCGAGGTGCATGCCGATATCCGTAAGGGACCCTGGGGGTTCCGGGCGCTGTTCGCGCAGTGGGACCTTGATGGCACGGCGCCCGCAGCGTTGGGCCGAGACAAGCAGGTTGGCTGGTATCTGGAACCCGCCTACTATTGTGAGTCGGCCTTTGGGGAAATCGGTTTCTTCGCACGCTACAATGTCTACGACAACAACGCCGGCAACAGCACCGACACAGAATCCGCCCAGGTCGACGTGGGTGTCAACTTCTGGCCGCATGAGAACGTCGTTCTCAAGGCGGACCTGCAGGTAAATAAAGATCCCGGCGCGATGCCTGCCGATGACGAAATTGCCAACTTTGGTCTTGGTTTCATGTTCTAAGGGGGTATCATCCGGCCCCGGCGGCCTCGAAGCGTCAAGCCGGCCGGGAGCCCAATCACTTGAGCACAGGATTCGAACCGAACGATGAAACGAGCCATGACGAAAACAAAGACGACCATCGCATTCTGTTGGGCCATCGGGCTATTCGCCGCCCTGGTCATCGCCGACGAGGTCTACCAGAAACCGGCCGATTTCGTCAGTGAGGCATTTGCCGGCGAAGCACTGGAGCGACAGACCTTCTGGATCACCAGGCGTCTGCGTCCCCAGGTGGACAAGATCATGAAGCACCGGTACCCGGTTCTGAAGGTCAAGTACTGGAAGAAGGGCGAACGGAGCGCCTGGATTCTAGAGGAGATCGGTAAAGTAAAGCCGATCACCGCAGGATTCGTCATTGACCGGGACAAGATAGCCTATGTGAAGGTCCTGATCTACCGTGAAAGCCACGGCTGGGAGATTAAAAGAAAGTCTTTCAGGAAACAGTTCAAGACGGCCACCCTCAAAGAGAGGTATCGTCTCAGCCGATCCATCGATGGGATCACCGGGGCAACCATGTCGGTCAATGCCTTCAAAAACATGGCAAGGCTGGCTCTTTTCCTGCACGGGCAGGTGGTTGAGGCCGAACGTGAGGAGTGAGCAGGACAAATCAAACGGCAATCAGGGCAGGCCACGTCCCTTCCTGAAATGGCATCGAGGCCTGGGCATTGCCGCGGTCCTCTTCGTCGTTACCCTTGCCGTGACCGGTATACTGCTCAACCACAACGCGACCTTGGGACTCCATCAACACCAGATCACCCATCCCTGGTTGCTGGAACACTACGACATCAATAGTGTTCCGGAGGATGAATTCAGCTACCCCGAGACCCTCACGCTTGACCGGGTGATTCTAGACATCCATACGGGCCGATTCTTCGGCGATGTGGGCCGCATTGTCATGGACCTTGCCGCATTGGCACTGCTGCTGTTGTCTTTCACAGGTATTTGTTTATGGCTGAACGGTTCGAAGAAGTCCGCTCCTTAGAGCACCTACGCAAAATGACTCTGCATTCAAACGGCTTGTTTTGTGTCTGGACGGCGTCAGGCTGCATCAACTATCCTTGGATAGCCTGCTTCGCCTTCCTTGCCAGACACAAAAACGCTCGTTTTCGGTGCTACGATTCATTTTGATAGGCACTCTTAGTTTACGCAAGCTACTGCGACCCCCAGACTCCTGCTGATAACCGACTACCGACTACTGATCACTCGACTTGCGGAATCTCAGGAAATAGTTCTCTTCGAAACCGGCGATAAGCACCTCTTCCACGAAGATGAAGCCGACGTCCTCGATCTCTTGCCGGAAAACGTCCTTTCCCGCCCGCACATGATCGAGGAGCCACTCGCGTGACTTACCGGGAATCCGCTCGAAATCGATGACGACCAGTTGCCCGCCCGGTTTCAGCGCCCGATAGATCGATCGGGTCGTGGCCGCGGGGAATTCAAAATGGTGATAGGTGTCGCAGACAAAGGCGAACTCGACGGATTCGGGGGGCAAGCTGCATGAATCCTCTCGACACAGTACCGTCGTGACGTTGGTTTGCCCCCTCTCTTTTGCGCGAGCATTGATATGCTCGATGAAACGAGGCGCGATGTCGACTGCATAGACCCAGCCCGTCGGGCCGACGCGTTGTGATAGAAGTATGGTATAGAGCCCGGTGCCGGCACCGATGTCAGCCACGCGTGAGCCCGGCAGCACGCCACATGCCCTGAGGACCTCTTGACGGGCGGCGTAGACCTCGCGGCTCTCCCCCTCGAAGCGCTGGACGAATGAGTCCACGTTCAAGTTGGGATCAAGAAAGCGATCGTTGATGCCGGAAGCCACCCGCGGCGGGCTGTCCAGCGCTTGCATGCGCCGCACATAGTCCAGCGCCTTGGCCTCATAGTCCGCGTTCCGCATGCCGATGGTTTTCGCCTCTCTGCGGGCCTGCTCTAGTGGCACACCCTGGTCCAGAACGCGGTAGGGCAGCCACACCGTGCCCACGCGATTGGCAGAGCCACAGTGGAGCATCGTTCCCGTCGCGTTTTCCCTGAGCAGAGTCCGGATCTTTTCAAACACAGCGTCTGTGAGTGCGGCTTGACCGCTGAAGGGGACCGAAACAAACTCCAGCCCGGAGGCCTCCACGACGGATTGTTCGTTCCACTCGATCTCGCCCTCGGTGCGGAGAGAAATGATGCGTTCAACGCCGGCCTTCTTGATACTTGGCATGTCTTCGCTGGTAAACTGCCCCGCCAGAAACAGGTTGCTGCAGGCGTGAACGTTTCGAGTCTCGCCCAGTTGCGCCAGTTCTACTTCTGATTTGGCGGGAGTTCGATCCTGCTGTCCGTGACAGACAGAGGCCAGCGCCGTTAGGGTACAGGCGATGATTGTCAGTCGGTGACCCACGTTGCTTTTCATGGTTGTTCTCCATCGTTCATTTGTTTGGGATGAGCCGTACTTGGATAGGGCTCTGGCTATCCAGATGCACATCCTGTTGGGGAAAGGCGATGACGATTCCTGCCTCGCGGAATAGCGCATCCACGCGTGCGCGGATATCACTTTCTATGACGCGACAGTCCATCAGGCGCCGCATGCGTATCCAAAAATGCGCTTCAAAGCTTAGGGCGCTGTCTCCAAAGTCCGCAAAGAGCACGATGGGTTCCGGCTTTGACAACACCTTGCCGTGCTCACGGAGCGCCCTGCGAATCAGGCGGATAACGTCACGTACGGGCGACCCATACATGACGCCCACGACGATATGGGTGCGATAGCGATCGTCCGAGAGCGTCCAATTGACGACGTTTTTTTCCAGGAAGGAACTG
Organism: Planctomycetota bacterium; assembly: GCA_022567055.1. Lineage (GTDB taxonomy): Bacteria > Planctomycetota > Phycisphaerae > Sedimentisphaerales > Anaerobacaceae > JAIPFM01. The sequence goes on along the minus strand of JADFHU010000459.1, from coordinate 719 downwards.
TTGGGAACGATGATGTCCCTATTCTCAGGCGAGCGGACACGGGTGCTGCGCGGACCGATGTGCTCGACGACGCCCACGAGGTCGTCGATCTGCACAAGGTCACCCACACGAATCGGCCGTTCGGCCAGTAGGATGAGTCCGCTGATGAAGTTGTTGACGATGCTCTGACTGCCGAAACCAATACCGATCGCCAGCGCACCCCCGAAAATAGTGAAGGCTGTGAGGGGGACATTGACCACACGCAGGGAGAGCATCACCACCGTCAGCACCAACAGGTAGAAGAGCAATGATTGGATGGCGGCGATTGCCCCTTCGTTGAGCCCCAGTCTGGGTAGGAAGCGCTTGCCAAACCACCTCGTCGAGACCCGCGACAGGTAGAGCCCTGTCAGCAGCAGAAGGATGCCGACCACGACCTTGCGAACCGTAATCGGACTGTCCTGAATCGAGGTAATTTCGTAGGCCCAGATGGCGGTGACACCCTCCCAGAGGGAACGCAGCCGCTCGGTCCAGGTGACGGTGTCAATCTGTGTGGTGAGTTCGCTGAGGAGTTTGTCATGAAGCCGTCGCGCCGATTCCAGTTGGTCGACGGTTTCCTCATAGTTGCGAATCATGGCCGTCAGGTGTCGCTTTTGTTGGTCAAGCCAGCCTCTCACCCCCGGACCGGCGTCGGCGCTGGCATTGATTTTAGTATCCAGCGTGATGGTCTCCCGACGCAGCTC
>JADFHU010000458.1 GCA_022567055.1 Planctomycetota bacterium | reverse complement strand
TCGCCGCCAGACCGAACGTCAGCCCGTTGCCGCTGACGCTGACGATATCGGCTCGGTATTGATAAGACCGTGTGGTGATGAAACGACCAATCGCCATCGCCTTGTCCTGGTCCAGTACATCGAGGACCCAGGCAATCGACTGAAGATCGGTGCTCGCTCTCCCGCGTTCGTTGATGAGCTTGTCGGCGTCGCTGTCTTCCAGGCTGGGCAGACAGAGGAGCACGGGCTTGGGAGCACTGTTGACGTTGACAAGCCCGATGAGACTCTCCTCTTGCGAGGTCGTAATGCGGTCCGCAAACTGGCCAAATTCCGAGGCCTCGATCCCGATTTGATAGTAAAACTCGAATATGTTGTCGAAGGCGGGATTGTTGGGCAGGAGCGCCATGATCTCCAACGTCTGGTCCTCGTCCAATGTCTCCTGGAGGAGTTCCTGTAAGGCAGCACGGGATTGGGCATTATTGATGTTGATACGGCTGTTGCCCTCCTGGTCTACATTCTTTTCCACACTGTACACGGTGACATAGTCGTAGAGACCGCTGTCCAAGGTCCCATTGCGATTGTCGTCCGGGGCGCTCTTATCCCCGTCGTTTTCATGGTCGTCCAGGACCCCGTTGAAATTGGTGTCTTCACCGAAAAGCACATCTTGGGTAGCGCCCCGAAGGAGTAGTATTTCTTCGACGGTCTCTAACGGGGCATTCTTACACTCATAGGCGTTCGACTGCAGCAGATAGTATTCACTCTCGGCGCCTCCCTCCGTCAGGTCGGAGTCTTCATCGCGCCAATCGATGATGGAGGCCGCCAGCTCCGCACTCATGCCCGGCAGTTTTTGTAACATCTCCAGACTGGCCGAATTGAGATTGATTTTTGACGATTCATGGACCAAACCGAAGGTGTGCTCCCGGTCATCCTCCAGGTTGGACTGTAGCAACCAAAAATACCCTTCTCCCACCGGGACCGCTTCCGTCAACGCGCTTTTTTCTTTGTCGGTGAGTTCTTCCTGGAGGGCGATCTGTGCGAGCACGGATTGCAAGGCCCCGTCGGCGATCAAATCGGCCTGTTGCGTCGCCACCATGTTGGCCGCGGCGTAGGCGGACACTCTCATGGTTCGGGCGAAGACCAACACCATACTGGAGATGATCAGGATGATCCAGATAGTGACAATCAGGATGGTCCCCGCGGGCGGGTGAGGTGCTGCATACGCTCTGTTGATCGTGGCGATCATCTAGGAGGGTCCCCCCGTCTGAGTCGCGGCGGCGGATTCGAGCACCTCTTGGGACACGCCGCAGGGCAGTGTAAAGATCTGGGTGAGCCTACAGAGTGAGTTCAAGTATTCTCGATCATAGCGGCTACGGGACTCCCTCTGGGCGCTGCCACGATCCGACTGGGGTTCCAATTCCAGGGTGATCTCCATCGCCAAGGGCAGCGCGTCTTGAAGGTCCTCCGAGTTCCACTGATCCTTCCAACTGGAGCCGTCGAAGTAACGCAGTTCTAGAGAGTGCACATGGCGACACAAGACTTCCTGTATCGGTTGGCCTGGGTCGGCTGCCAGGATATTGTCGGTGACCTCCCGGACCAGGACGTAGTCGTCACTGTGCTGGGCTTCGACCAAGGCCAGCGTGATCAGGCCCACACCACAGGTGATGCGTGAACTGTCTCCATGGACATCATGGTGGCTGGAATAGAAGGTCAGACGGTCGGTCGCGCGGCTACGGCCGTCAAGGTCGTTCATGCCCTCGAAGGACCCGGCCAGTGTCGTGTTCGGTTCGACCGCGCCCCGCACATCCGCTACGAACATATCGATCGCCAGCTGTGCTCTCTGGAGGGGCAGTATGGCCTCCTCGGCGCTGCGTCGGGCTCGAAATGCCGTATACATGCTGGTGTAGAGGCTTGCCGCGATAATCACCATCAAACTCATGGCCACCAGCAATTCGAGTAACGTGAAACCTGCGCGGACGTGCCGCACTTTCAGCGGCGTGGTATGGTGTGCTCTGGGCGTTGAGGGTCTTGCGGTCTCCACGACTAGTCGTTCTCCGCATAGACTAAGGTGCTTAAGAGGACGGACCGATTCTCGACGGGGGTTGGGCCCTGCCAGGAGACGCGGACCGCCAACTCATAGACCGACGAGAGCCTCCAACTGGTCGATTCCAGTTTCCATTCGTAGTCGGGCCAGTCTCTGCCGAAGTTACCCGAGCGGGCCGTGTTTTGCCAGGCCTGGGATGCAACGAGTTCCGAGAGTTTGCTCTTGGCCAGACAACTCGCCTGGATCTGCCTCTTGGAGTGGCTGGCCATTCGTGTGGCCAGTGTCACTCCCTGCATGGCGACCGGAATCACGATGGCAATGAGCACAATCGTGGCGAGCACTTCAACCAGGGTAAAGGCCCTTCTCTGGTCAGATTTCGCTCGCATAAGTGGCCTCCTTGTCGTCCCACACCGCGAAGGCCTCGGTGGCCGAACGACACATCACGTTCCGCGTCCGGCCTTTGGGGCCGATGAGTTGAATGGTACCGGGTGTCGTACGACCCAGTGCGTTGAACTCCACGTAGTGACGTAGACCCTCCCGATCTAAGTCCCAGAGCTGCATCGAGATATCCGGCGCCAGCATGAACACACGGCCCCACTCCGTGTAGAGATCACGATAGGCACCCTGATCCTGGACCGTCAACCAGTAGGTCTTCCTACTTTCATCAAAGTTGAGACGATAGGTGCGACCCTCGCAGATGGCCTGTGATTGGGCGAACTGCGTCAGGGCAATGATCCGTGCCGCGGTATCATCGATTTGGTGTCTGGCGAAGAATCCCCGCAAAGAGGGGCCCGCCATCCCCAGGATGGTGGTCAGAATCAGCATGACCAGGATCAGCTCGATCAAGGTAAAACCAGTGGCGAGTGGCGAGTGGTGCGTGGCTGAGGCAGTGGCGAGTGGCGAGTGGTGAGTGGCTAGAGGACGCTGGCGCGGATTCTCCGTGTGCCCTCTCGATTCGGATATGTTTGAATTCGATCGAAACATGTCACTCGTCACATAGTTCACAGTTCACCGACCACTGATTACCGATTACTGATCACTGATTACTGATTACTGTTCTAGCCACTACTCCCATCTTCATTGGACCAGTTGGTGATGTCATCCTCTCCACCCGATTGGCCGTCGGGACCGTTGCTCGACAGGTCGTAGCCATACTGGTTGTGCTGTCCCGGTTGGCGATAGATATAGTGCTTGTCCCAGGGGTCCTTCGGGACAAAGGAACGCGCTAGATAGGGTTGCTCCCACTTGTCCAGGGTCACGGGTTTCTTGACCAGAGCCGTCAGTCCTTCCTGTGTGGTCGGGTAGCGTCCCAGATCGATCTCAAAGGCGTCAAGGCCGGTCTCAAAGCTGGAGATTTGGCTCAGCGCCTGTGTCTTGCGGGCCTGTTCAGAGCGCTTGGCGAACTTGGGTACGACGATGGCCGCCAAGGCCGCCAAGATGACGAGCACCAGCAACAGCTCTATCAGCGTGAAACCAGGTCTCATTCGATTTCCACTTGTCCTCATGTCAATCTCCAAAAATGCTTGTCTTCCTCGGGGTCACTGGATCAGCTCTTGCAAGTTGAAGATGGGCAGCAACATACCAATGACCACCGTGCCCACCAGAACGGCCATCAGGAATAGCATCGCCGGCTCGGCGATGGCCACCATCATCTTAAGATGCCGGTCCAAGTTCTGCTCATAAGTCCCGGCCAACCGTACCAATTCCTGCTCCAGGCGTCCACTCTCCTCGGCCACAGAGACCATCTCAATCACGGAAGCGGGGAAAAGCTCCGGGCACAGCGCCAGGCTCCGGGCCAAGGTCTGACCCCTCTGCACATTCTCGATGGCCGTCGAGACGGCTCCTGCCAGCACCTCATTGCCGATGGCTTCCTTGGCGGTGTGCAAGGCGGTCAACAAGGGCACGCCCGCCCCTACGAGGGTGCCCAGCATGCGACAGAAGCGTATCAGCGCGAAGCGTCCGATCGCCGTACCCAAGAGAGGGACGCGCAGCAGCACCCGCTCCATGGCGTAGCGACCTTCGGGCGTCGCCAAATAGCGCTGCAGTCCCATCACGGCCAAGGCGATTCCCGCCACGAGTAACAACCCGTAGTGTAGGAGGATCTCGCTGAAACTCACGATGGCCCGGGTCAGCAGCGGCAGGGTGCCCCCAAATTCGTCAAACATGGTGGCGAAGCGGGGAATGAAGTAAGTCAGCAAGAAGATGAGGATGGCCGTGGACATCACGGCCAGGATGATCGGATAGATCAGCGCGGCGCGGACTTTGCCAATGAGGTCTTGTTCTCGTGTTCGGAAGTCGGCAATTTGGCTCAACACCAGATCGAGGAAGCCCCCCGTCTCTCCCGCTTTGACCATGGCGATGGTGACCGAGGGAAAGGATCGGGGGAACTGGGCCAAGGCGTCCGCCAGAGACATTCCCCCCGACACATAGTTGCCAATGGCTTGCCACTGCTGTTTCGTGTTTTCCTTCGAGGTTTCCCGGCCCAGAATTGCTAAAGCGCGGCTCAGGTTTACACCGGCCTGCAGCAGGCTAGCCAATTCTCTCGTGAAGGCTTCCACCTCTGATTTGGAGACACGTGCGGACCGGAACAGGCTCTGCGCCGCTTCCTTCCCTTCGGCTTCGATCGTGACCGGACAGAGTTGTTGTGCGCTCAGACGCTCGATGACGCTCTTGCGACTCGGCGCTTCGAGCGTGGCCGTGACTTCATGGCCTTGGGAATCAACTGCTCTGTAGACGAATTGGGGCATGGGGCCTCTATAGGGTCAAGAATGAGTCCCCGGACTCAGAGTGATCCTCTTTCGTGACGCGTACGATCTCATGAAGAGTGGTGTCGCCCGCGGCCAGATGTCTCAGGGCATCCTGCCTCAGGCTGCGCATCCCATGCTGGGCTGCCAAGGTCCGCAGTTGACGAGGAGAAGCGTTTTCCAAGATCAGGGCACGAACGTCCTCGGTCACCACCATGATCTCGAAAATACCCTTTCTCCCCAGATACCCGGTTCCCTGGCAACTCCGGCAACCGCTGCCCTCGCAGAGGCAATCCGGCAGACGACCATACTTGGCCGTCAAGCGATCCATCTCTTCGCGAGAGAGGTCCCTTTTGCAGTCCGGACAGATCAGACGCAGCAGACGCTGCGCGATCACCGCCTCGAGGGATGAGGCCACCAGATAGGGTTCCACGCCCATGTCCACCAGTCGTGTGAGCGCACTGGGCGCGTCGTTGGTGTGAAGTGTGG
>JADFHU010000457.1 GCA_022567055.1 Planctomycetota bacterium | reverse complement strand
AGATCCTCTTCCCGCACAAGTGTTCCGGCCTTGCTGCTCTTTTGGGCCATACGGTCCTCAAAAAATTGTCATTCTGATAGCACAAACGGGCTAGACCATACTGGATTCTGGGGTGAGAATCAACTCTCCAGAAGGGACCAACAGGGCAATCGCTTATAGAATTAGGCAGACGTTGATGCCCCTTTTTTCTACCCCTCGCTGGGGTCTCGCGTGGGTAGTAATCAGTGACAAAGTAATCAGTAATTGGCCTATACCGATCACTGATTACTTGAACGATTGGAATCCTGGCCAATTACCATTTCTCTTGTATTTCGTACGGAATTGGAAACTACATGCGATTGCCCTGAAGGGACCAAGGGATAGGAACGCCGGAGTGCATTCGGGCAAATGGGTGCAGCCTACTACCCCGACAAACCCGAGAAATCAGTCAAAAATCCACGATCTCCAGCAGCGTGACCTCAAATTGCACGTCCTCCCCTGCCAGGGGGTGATTCTGATCCAGGGTGATCTGAGAATCGGTGACCTTCACGACGGTGGCGTGAACGACCTCGTACCCCTCTGTCGGGACACGCAACCTCAGACCCACTTTCGGTTCGATACCCCTGGGAAAGTGATCTCGCTCCACGACTTGGATCAGATCCTCACGATAGGGGCCATAACCCATACCCTGGGCAATAATGACGCGTTTCCGTTCCCCCGGCACCATGCCTATCAGGGCATGCTCCAAGGCGGCCAGCAGGTCCCCATGTCCGATGATGATCTCCAGGGGCTTTCGGCCGGGAGACAGGTCGAATTCTCGACCATCCTGCAGTCGACCCGAACAATAGAGCCTCACCAGATCGCCAGATTTTGCACGTCGCACGCAGGTCTCCTAGCGGATAACCGGTCTCCGATGGTCAGAAAACTTGATATGGCAGAGCCTAGCAGGCAAGCCTGGAGATTGCAATCACGCCCGACAGCGGTCCTTCTCCTCGACCTGTGAAATGTCCGATCCCCGTCCACGACTACCCTGGTGTAGCCCACTGTGGGCTGAGAATAAGGAAACTAGTCCATCGTATTGATAAAGGAGACTCGAAATGATTACCAAATGTGTAAAAGCGACCTGTGTGGTGGCGCTTGTGGGGGCAGTGGTTGGCGGGATGGCGTTCGGCACAGATTGCCTGAGCTACGTAAAGTGCTCGGCGAAATCCGTCCAGGGCGCGGTCAGGGATTCGGTTCCCATTGAATTTGAGTTGAAACGGGCCAAGGCCCTCCTGGATGAGATCATTCCCGAGATGCATGCCAACATCCGGTTGATCGCCCAGGAAGAGGTGGAAATCGCCTCTCTCAAGGCCGATCTGGAGAATGGCATCCGCGCACTCGATGAGGAAAAGGAACGGATTGGCAAGTTGAGCACCGCCTTGGCCGTCGAGCGGGTCAGCTACACCGTCGGCAACCGCCGCTTCAACCGCTATGATCTGAAGATAGATCTGGCGGCTCGCTTTGCGCGATTCAAAGAGGCCGAGATAGTGCATGCCAGCCAGGGACGCCTACTCAGCACCCGGCAAGGAACGCTGCAAGCCGCCGTGGCACTGCTGGACAAGACCAAGTCCCAGAAGAGGCTGCTGGCGGACAAGATCAGCGCCCTGGAAGGCAAGTATCGCGTGGTCAAGGCGGCCGCCTCCGGATCGCATCTCACCATTGACAACAGCAAGCTCGCTCAGACTGAAAAACTGATATCTCAGATCAAGAAACGCCTCGACGTCGCTGAGCGCGTCCTGGCGCACGAGAGCAAGTTTGTGCAGTCCATCCCGGTAGACCTGATTGAAGAGAGTGACCTTCTGGCTCAGATTGACGATCACTTCAATCCCACGGTGGAAAGCTACGGGCCTCTGGCTCAATCCTTTGGCGGCACCGTCGGAACCCCCACGGCCGAGTGACGCATCGAGTCCATCAGTTGAGTTCGCTGTAGGATTGTCATTCGCGAGGGCTGCTGATACGATACACTGACGCGGACTGACGAGAGAAGACCAGCTTTGAGGTAAGTGGCCGTGTTGATCCTGAAACTAAAACAAGCGGAGTGTGCGTTGGCCGATGAGCGGCTGGACGAGGCCTTTGACCTCCTTTCGTCAGAGCCCCTGCGACAACACCGTCGCGCCCAGACGCTCATCGGCCGACTGGCACGGGCCCTGTGCAGCCGCGGTCAACAACAGCTGGCCGAGGATCGACTCCAGCAGGCTCAAGCAGACTGTCGCAAGGCGGGCCAACTGGGAGGGAATCTACCGCAAGTCAGTGCCCTGCGCGCCGAACTCTGTGATGCCAATGAGCAAAAACAGCATCAGGATCAACAGCATCGGGCACAACTGGCCATGGCTCAGCAAAACTTCGATCAAGGCCACCTCTCCGTGGGTGAGGAGATCCTGGCGGAGGCCAAGGGACAGAATCAGGCGGCGAATCTCCTGGTCCAGGAAGCCGCCGTCAAGCGTCTTGAGATCGAATCGATCGTCGCCAAGATCGAGGCGGCCCTGGATCGTCAAGACATCGAAGGGGCCCAGACGCTTTTGGCCGATGTCGATGCGGCCACCATTTCCGGTCACAGCGTCCTGGCACGATTGGCCGTGGGCATCAAAGACCAGCTCACCGAGCAAACCGTCTCTTCTTTCAATGCCGGGCGACTCGACCTGGCGAGCCTGGCCTGTGCACGGCTCGCGCGGATAAGCGACTCCTCCAGGACCGAGGAACTCGGGGTTGCCCTGGAGCAGTGCAACGCTGCCGGCCGGGCGTCCGTTGACAACGATCCTTGGCAGGCTCAGGAGATCTTGCGGAAACTCAAACTGATGTTTCCCTCCACGGCCTGGCTAGACGATGCACTCGACCAGGCTCGTCTGGCCGCGGAGCGTCTCGGTCAATTGCGGACGGGACCCCTGGGCCTCTTGCGGGATAAGGATGCGCCACCCATGATGCCTCCCTCCGAAAAACCACTCGCCCGTGATGCGGCAACCCGGCTGACTAGGGCATCGACCCCGTCTCCTGTTTCCGCCCCGCCGTCCAGCGGAAACCAACCGACGATTCCGACAGAATTCCTGCTGCAGATTGACGGGGTCGGCAGCTACCTGGTGCTGGCCAATGACGCCCTCACCGTGGGTCCGATCAGTGCCTCGCCCCCTCCGGATCTCGGCCTGCTGATGAATCCCAACACCCGGCCGATTCGCATCGCCCGGGAGGATGAGGACTATTTTCTTTCCAGTGACCAGCCGGTCACCGTATCCGACGCCGCTGTGACGCATAAGCTGCTGAGGGATGGTGACCGCATTACGCTCTCTCACAAGACCCGGCTGAAATTCAACACCCCGAATGCCGCCAGTACGACTGCCACGCTCGTGGTGTCGGGGGCTCGATTGTCCCGTCCCGATATCAACTACGTCATCCTGCTGGATCGAGACATTCTGATCGGACCGAGCGGCAACAACCACATCAGGACCCCCCGCCTGTCGACGACCCTGGCCCTGACCTGGCAAGGCAACCAACTCTTCTGTCGAAATGCAGAAAAGCTGTTGGTCGAGGGAAAGCAAGCCCATCACGACACACCCTTGCCCATGAACAAATCAATTCAGTTGGACCAGATTTCCATGGTCATCACTGAGACAACTTGACCCTTGGTGCGTCTAAACAGGAACCGCGTAAGCATCATGCAGGACTATCGATATAGACATGGAGACAAGCCCTTGGAGGGCTTCACCATCGAGCGGGCCGTGGGGAGAGGCGGCTTCGGTGAGGTATACTATGCCATCAGCGATAGCGGCCGGCAGGTGGCCCTTAAGGTGGTTCAGAATCACGAGCAAATAGAGCTGCGGGGGATCAAGGAGTGCATGAACCTGAAGAGCCCGCACCTGGTCACCATCTTCGATGTCAAGTACAACGAGCAGGGTCGTCCCTTCGTGATCATGGAGTTCGTCGCCGGCATGTCACTCAGGGACCTCTTGGACGAGCATCCCGAAGGCATTGGCCCGCAGAAGGCGGCCTTCTTTCTCAGGGAGATCGCCAAAGGACTCTCACATCTGCACGAATGCGGCATCGTCCATCGCGACCTCAAGCCGGGCAATATCTTCTACGAAAACGGCATCGTCAAAATAGGGGACTATGGCCTGGCCAAGGCCATCTCCGTGTCGCAACACAGCGGCCAGACCGTCACCGTCGGTACCGTTCACTACATGGCGCCCGAGATCGGCGAGGGGCGCTACGACTGCAGCATCGACATCTACGCCCTGGGGATCCTGCTCTACGAAATGCTCACCGGTCAAGTCCCCTTCTTCGGCGCCAGTCCGGCCGAGGTACTCATGAAGCATCTGTCCGCGGAGCCCCAGCTTGCGGGTGTCGATGACACCTTCAAACGTGTCATCCGCAAGGCCCTGGCCAAGAACCCCGCGGACCGCTACCAGACCGTACAGGAGATGGTCGAAGATGTCTTCGGCACCGAGCACATTCGCAACAGCGTCTCCCAGTTCTCGCCGGAGAGCCTGTCGATGGTGGCGGACCGGGTGGCGCGCAATGCCCGGAAGCAGGAGGTCCCTCCGCCAAGCGATCGGGAGGCCCAGCCCGCCGGTGGCAATGAATTCTCGAAGATGGGCGAACAGTTGGGCAGGCAACTCGGCGCGGCGGGCGGACGCTTCGCCGAAAAGGTCACGAACGCCGCCGCTCAGTTCGAAAACCACCTGAAGGACCACGCCAGCGGTACGGATCCGGTCAGCCGCCGTGAACGGAACATGTTAACACTGATCACCATGGCGGTGGTCTCGGTGGGTACCGGGCTTTCGAGATACGGATTTCATGTCGACATCGCCCTACCCATGGCACTGTGCTCTTTTCTGTCGATACTGGGTGCCACGCTCGGCATGCTCCTGGCCAAGCGCAGGCTCCTGGGCAACTTCGAACCCGGTGCCTTCCGGAATCTGATGGGCGCGGGACTAGGCCTGCTGGGGGCCCTACTGTTTTCCGGCTTCATGTGGGCCTCGGCCCCAAACTATCCGGGAGGAACGTTCCTGGCCATCGCCGTCATCGGCTTCGCCGATTGGTGGTCGCTTACCGAGCGGAACCGCAAGGACCGCATTCGCTGGGCCCCGGTGATCCGCATGGCGATTCTTGGATTCTTCGTAGCGCTGGTGACCAACGGTGAGCCCCCTGTCGCCGCCGGCATCATTGCCGGCATCCTCCTGGCCATTCAGGTGGCCAGCCCCTTCGGTGCCACAAGTCAGGTCCCACCCCCTGCCCAGGAAG
>JADFHU010000456.1 GCA_022567055.1 Planctomycetota bacterium | reverse complement strand
CGGCAACAGAGCGTCGTGGGGTGGCTCAGCCCTCAACCGCGAGGCAAGGCCTCGCGAAGAAACCGCAGGAAATTCCCGCTCATCACCTTCTCAACGTCACCCTCGACGAACCCCCGCGCTTTCAGTAAGTCCGGTAGCCGACACAAATCCGCGATCGTGTCCAGGTCCATCGGACACTGTTCCCGACCGTACCCTCCATCGAGGTCTGTGCCCACACCGGAATGATTCGCGCTGCCCGCCATCTGGCAGATGTAGTCAATGTGCTCCGCCATCTTTTCCAACTTCAGGCCCACGCCCTCTGGCGTGGTCTCCCCACGAATCCAGCCCGGCACCATCATCCACGCATCCAGCGGCGCGCCAATGACCGCTCCCCGGTCGATCAATTCACGAATCTGATCATCGGTGAACTGCCGGTTATGCGGGGTGAGCGTTCTCGCATTGGAATGACTCGCCCAAACCGGTCCCTGGAACAGGTCCATTGCCTCGCGGAAACAGTCGTCACACAGATGGGTCGCGTCCAAGATCAGCCCCAGGCGCTCGATCTCCCGAATCAATTCCCGACCCTTTTCTCCAAGTTTTCCGTTCGAGTTGGTTCCGAACGCATAGGTGCCCGGCCCGTAGTGGGCCGGCCCAATCGCCCGCAATCCGTCGGCCACTGACTGCTCCAGGTGCCCGAAGGTCAGAACCGAATCCGCCCCCTCCAAACTCATAATGTACCCGATCGGCCGGCGACCGGCTTCATCTTCGCCCCGTTCTTCCGCCGCCCATACTGCCACGTGCCGGTCCAGCTCGTCCCGCGTCCGGATCGACGTTAGTTCCCCAGCCTCTTCCATGGCGCGGTACCAGGCCAATTGTCCCTGCGTCATCGCCCACGCCTGCTCCGGCGAGTGCCAGCCCGGTAGGGGATGACCCGGCTTCGCATAGCGTGCGATCTGCGTGGCGACCACCAGACCAATGTTCCCGCGCCGCAGCTCGGGAAAACACACCGTCCCACGACCGCGATCCGGCAAATCAGTCTTGCCGGCTTCACGCTCCCGGATGTCATCAATGGACCGGGTCAAATCCCGGTTCCATTCCAGGGCGTTCATCGCCAGATCCAGATGAGCGTCAACAATCAACATGAGGGAACGTTTCCAAGTCGAATCATGCCAGAAAATCGAATAGCAAGATGAGTACCGGCGCCACCGCCCCAACTAGCAGCAGGCTCGCCTCATGACTGCGTCCAGGAATCGTCATTTCCTTCGGCCTCCAGCCCCCGAAGCCGATTTCCAAGAACACGCATTAAATCGTCAGCATCCGCTCCCGCGCCGCCACCGCCCAGCGTTCTTCTGCCCGACCCTCTTTCACCGCCACGGCGTGTCCATGCAATGCCACGGTGGGACAAATGTGCCAGGGCGCCCCGTAGAGACAATCTCCCACCGCGAACTCGCCCGCACGTGGGGTGGCGACCACCAGGTGCTCCTCGCTGTGAGCCACAAACTCCGCCTCCGGAAGTGCAAACAGGTGCACCCGCGGGTGCGGCCCCTCGGATGCAATCGACTTGTGACCCAGGTCGAGGCAGAGGCGGCCTGCGGACGGCTTGCTCACCACACGCGTCAGCACCAGCGCCGCGAGGAGAAAGTCCATATCGGGAAAATGGGTGCCATAACCATGGTCCCACAACACGCAGGTCCCGGGACTGCACTCAAGGCCCTCGTTGCGGGCGTGAAACGGAAACGTGGGCGTACCACCGGAAACCACCCGCGGCACGGACAGCCCGGCTTTCAGCAACCTGTTCTTGAAGGCCGCAACGGAGGCCGATGCCTCCTCGCACCGCCGTCTTCGCGCTTCCAGGTCCGGATCGCGAATGTGTCCATCATACGCATGGATACCACCCGGTCGCAGCCCGGGCAACATCCCGATTAAGCGGTAAAGATCCAGCGCGTCGGAATCCGGCGCGGTCCCGGAGCGATGCTGCCCGCAATCCATATCCAACAGCAGATCGATCTCGACGTCTTCCCGGGTCGCGGCCTCGGACAGGAGACGCAGAATCTCCGCATCATCGGCGATGGTACGAATCGCTGCGTCGGGGAAGCGTTTGATGAGCGTGATCAGGCGGCTGATGTTCGGGCCGACCGGCTGGTAGGCCAGGAGAAGATCAAGGGCCCCGCAGCCCAGCGTCATTTCGGCCTCGGCGATGGTCGCGCACTTGAATTTCGTGATCCCCGCCGCCCGTTGCTGACGAATGAGTTCCGGCAGTTTGTGGGTCTTGACGTGGGGACGGAGCCGATCCGGGCCGCCCGTCATCCGGATCATGCGCTGAACGTTTTCTTCCACACGATCGGGGTAGACCAGCAGGGAGGGCGACGGGATCTCGTCAACATTCTGAATCAGATACCAGGGATCGTTGCTCATGCCTTGAACGTGCCCGGATTGCAGCGTGGCTCAAACCACCTCAAAGATCGCTTCAATTTCGACGGCGATGTTCCCCGGCAACGCGTTCACACCCACCGCGCTTCGGGCTCCGATGCCGTTTTCCGCGCCGAAAACCTCCCCGAATAGTTCGCTGCACCCGTTAATCACCGCCGGCTGATCCACGAAATCGTCGGTGCAGTTCACCATTCCCAGCAACTTCACCAGGCGGCCCACGCGGTCCAGGCTGCCAAGCTCAGCCCGCAACGTCGCCAGCAAGGCCAGGGCGACCTGCCGCGCCGCCGCCTTGCCCGCCGCCAAATCCAGGTCCGCCCCCACACGGCCGCAGATCAAGGTCTTGTCCGGCTTCAACGGGCCGTGTCCGGACAGATAGGCCAGGTTTCCCACCAAAACAATCGGTTTGTACACTCCCATCGGCTTGGGGGCCGGCGGCAGTTCCAATTTCAACTCTTTCAATCGGGTCTCGGCGCTCATAAATGGAGTATACCCCTCAGAAGCAAGGCAGATCAAGGGGCTACTTCAGTGCCGCGGCGTGACGACCGGCTTTAGGATCGCCTGCGGCGTGGAAGACGCCGTTCTTGTGGTCAATATAGATCATGATCGGATTGGCGATTGGGCCTTTGGTGGTCTGGACCTGATGGCCTCGTTGAGTCAGCTCTTTCCGAATGGCTTCCGGAATCCTCTCGTTGACCCGCATTCTCCCCGCTCCTTGAAACGTGGCGCTGCGGTCAGGATTCGGGTCGAACGAATCCTGATGATGGAAAGTATTGAAACGCGGGGCCGTGACCGCTTGCTCGGGCAGCATGCCGAACTCGATGTGATTCAGCAGCAAGTTCAGCGTGGTTTGGTCTTGAAGGTCACCACCCGCCACGCTAATCGCGACAACCGGCTTGCCGTCCTTCAACACCAGTGTCGGTGTGAGCGTGATACGCGGACGTTTGCCCGGCTGGACACGGTTGGGATGCCCCCGCATCGTGTTCAGACTACGGACACGGTTTCCCTGGGTGACACCCGAGGGACCTGGTTTGTTGCCGGCAAGATTGCAACTGGGTGTGGCGGCTACCACGTTGCCCCAGCGATCCGCAACGAGACACGTGGTGGTGTCCTGCACGGGGATGTTCGCCGTTGATTCTTCCCACTGCGCTTGTCCCTTGATCGGGTGAGGACCGTATGGGTCGCCGGGGCGTATGTCGAGCGAAGCGTGACTCATATCGATCAGCGATTGGCGCAGCTTGGTGTATTCATCCGACAGAAGTTGCTTTAGCGGGACTTTGACGAATCGCGGATCGCCATAGTATTCGTCGCGGTCGGCCATTGCCAGCTTGAGTGACTCGATCACCACATGGATGTAGTCGGGCGAGAGGTGTCCCATCTCCTTCAGATCGAAACCTTCGAGCAAGCGCAGCGTTTGGCACAGGTAAGGCCCTTGCGTCCACGGTCCGCATTTGTAGATCGTGTAGCCGCGATAGGTCACCGAGACCGGGTCTTCGATGCGCGTCACGTGAGCCGCCAGATCTGACTTGCGCAACAGCGCGCCCGTCTCGATGTACCAGGCTTCCAATTCGTCCGCAATATCGCCTTTGTAGAAACGGTCTCGGACCGCCGTCAGTTTCGCTTCGCGAGATCCGTTCGTCTCTCGCTCTCTCTCGACCAGCTTGTGCATCGTGACGGTTAGATCGCGATGCCACTGCTCTGGTCCCGCATCGAGCAACGTCAAGGTGGGTTGAACGACCTGTTCGAAGGACATCGTCCCGAATACCTTCAGCGCCGTGACGCAGAGGTCAACGGCGCCGGGAACGGGCGCCGATTTCATACTGCCTTTCGCAGGAATACCGTTTTCGTAGAACCAGTCGATCGCCTTGGGATCTAACGGAGCGCTGCCCAAACCGCAGAGGACTTTGACTCGCTGCTGCTTGGCGTCGTAGATTATCAGCGGAACTTCACCGCCGATCGCGAAGGAACCATAATCGGTGACAGAGAGCGCCAGCAGTGTCGCTGCAGCCGCGTCCGCGGCGTTTCCTCCGTCTTCCAGGATCTGAATGCCCGCAGCAACGGAATTCATCTTGCCTGCGGCGACTGCACCTCCAGTCCCTGTCGCCTTCCACGTAATCACTTCGGCAGCCGATTCCGACAAGGGTGCGATCAGGCCAATCATCACCCACCCCAAAATTGCACAATATCGCATGCTAGCCCCTTTCATTCGATCGTGTGTTGCATCTTTGCAGTCCGTCGTATCCTCGCAGCGCCTTCATTGTGTGCCGCGCTTGCCCGGCGACTTAAGCGTGAGAGTATGGAGGATAATGACACATATTTCAAACTAAAGTTTCAACCCGTCCTGAGCCAGGCGCGGGAGCGAGCCTGACAGGCAATCGCTTTTATCCGTAACGACCTTAGGTCAATTCTGCTGAAGGACTCATGCGAGATGAGTAGTTGCACCGCGCGACCCTTCGGAGGCCTCAGGAACCGCGCAGAAACAAATGACACATTTCTCATCTCATCTTCACACCGTCTTCAGCCGCTTCTCAATTGCGGAATCATCGGCAGTAGGGGAACTACAACTCTGGTTTCCCTCAATCGGGGCGACCGAATCTAACGCAAATCTGAGCGATAAATGAATCATTTATTCATGCACGCGTCCTAAGTCATGGTTGAACCATCCCGCAGTCCTTGATATACTGGAGTGGTTTTACCCACTTAGAGCTCTGATCTGAGGGCCGGCATGAGCGATGGCACACGCAATTTGGTCGCTATTGAGCGAGGGGACCAACGGGCAACCGTTGGGGATACCTCGTCGGACTGCCGACAGGCACTGGGCCTACGCCCGTGCTTGGCTTTATCAGGAAATGACGG
>JADFHU010000455.1 GCA_022567055.1 Planctomycetota bacterium | reverse complement strand
CCCGCTGGTGGTTGATTGGCCTTGTTGCCGCGTGCACCCATTTCGCAGATGCACAAGCCGCCGATACCATGGGCCGCATAGGCTCTCAGTTCTTGATCCAAATGGTCACGGTTGACATAGCCGTTTAACCAGAGCCAGTAGATAGAGGGTTTGGCACTATGAGGAGTATTCTTAAAACCAGCTTCCAGCCAATGATCGCTTGCCGGTCCGTCACTGCCGGCAGCGCCAGCGAGCGAGCCGGTGGCTGAGAGTATGGAAAGGGTACCCACCAGAAGATACACTTGCGGCTTCAATGACATTAAGACCCTTTCGGCGCTACGATGACAGATTCGATACCGAGCACGTCCGCTATCTTTTCCAAGGTGTCAGCCTGATGGCCCACCCCTAACGCAAAATGGTGCGTGGGACCCTGCGCCACCCACTCCTTGAGGAAGGTGCGGATATCGGGCTTGAAGAAGCCACGTGTGTTGGTGTTGCCCGTGGGCGGGATGGGCCCGTGCACGCTTTCGCCCTCGCCGATGACAAACTTGAAACGCCCCTGGGCGTTGACCGTATGGCTCAGCAGGGTGATGGGGCCCTCCTTGATCTTGAACTCTACGCTGGCGCCCGATCCCGGCTTGCCATGATACTTGGCCAGGCTGCGCAGGACCGGCTTGCCCTCGGCAATGTTGATGTGATGGGGACCATCGTGACCCACCAACACAAACCCTTCCTCGAAGTCGATGGGATGGAACTCGGCAAAGCTGCCGCCGATGTCCAGGCGATCCATGATCATCATGGCGATGCAGGTTTTCAGGTCCGATTCACCGCACATGGGAAATCCGGCCGCCGTCAGCAGCGAGTTGCCGACGATGAGATGGGTCACCAACTCCCGCAGCGGGCTGCCGGCTTCTCCTTCGTAGTAATAGGCCAGGCCATCCAGATCGTATTCATCGACGAACCTGTCTAAGGCCACGGCCGCACCGGCACAGATCTGTAGGTCGTGGTCTGTTAGTTTCTCGGTGATGGGGTCTGATTGGGGATCCGGTGTGTCAAACAGCGTGAGGATCTCGGCCCTTTTTGCGGCGATCTCCGCCTCCGTCACGGTCCGGTAGAGTTTCAAGAGATCGTCGGCCTCGGTCTGGACAATGTGACAACCGTAGGCGGCGGTGAGCGCGGCCTGATCGGTCTGCATGTCCAACATGTGTTCGATCGGGTGGCCGAAGTGTCCGATGCGGGCCCGCTTGAGGTCGTGCAACACCACAGCGATGTCACACCACTGGCGGATCTCTCGCGCCACGATGGGGTCGTCTTCCAAGGTGCCCAGGATGACCGGCGGGGCCTTCTTGCCCATGCGGATCGCGACACCGGTGAACTCGGGGACGCTACAGAAATCGTCGTTGCAGAGCTGCATATAGGTCGAGGCCCGTGTATAGTCCAACGCTTTGCGCGGCTGCAGGGCCACCAGGACCACGGGGATGTCCAAGGATCGCACGATGGCCGCAAAGGTGGCGGAGGTGGCGTAGGTGAGCATGTGACAGAAGAGCAGGTCGAGGTCGGCCCCCTTGATGCGGGGCAGCAGGGCGTAGGCGGCGCTGGCACTGTCAACGATATCGAAATTAGAGACCTCTACGTCCTGCGTTTTTACCTGATCGACAAAGAGACTGAGCTTCTGTTTGAGTTCCTCCAACAGCCCGTCAAATTGGTCCCAGTACTTGTGAAAACCGACACCAAAGATGCCGATGCGAGCATTTCGTTGTTTTCTGCGCTGAACGTGCATTTGTCTCACTTTCGCTAAGTTCGAAATAGGGTGTCTCTCACTGCTTCCGGTAGGGGCGGGTCAAAGAGCAGGCTGGCCAGCGCGCCGACCCCAAAGGTCGGCAGGATCGTGAAGGCGCCAAACCACCAGTTGGGGATGTCCGTGAAGAGCCAAACCGCCGCCAGGCAGGCGGAGCCGGCCCCCAGCCCGATCAAGACGCCCGACAGATTGGCCCGGGGCACGAACAAGCCCAATAGGTAGATCGCCATCAGCATGCCCAGACAGGTGCCGGCAATGGCCATGATGGTCCCGATCACGGTGTCACCCAGCAACGGGACCCCCAGCGCCGCAACGATGACCGTGACCCCCAGTAAGACCGAGAGGATGCGACTGAGCCGTAGTGAGAGTTGTCTGCCGCCGAGCCAATCGTAGACGATGACGGAGGTGACACCGTTGATGCCGCTGTCGATCGTGCTCATGGCGGCGGCAAACAGCCCCGCCAGAACCAGTCCCAGCAGCCCACAACCCGGAAACTGGGTCGCTACAAAATAGGGCAGGATCTGATCTTCGCTGGCGATGTCAACCCCGGCGACCGGCAGCCCGCCCCCCCCCGCCTGCTGGTAAAAGGCGAAGATCGCGGTCCCCACGCAGAGGAAGAGAAAACCGAGCCCGGCATTGATCACGCCACTGAGCAGCGCCACCCCACGCCCCCCGGCCAGCGAGCCGGCGCACACGTAGCGCTGGATCATGTTCTGTGACACCGCATAGCCGGGCAGGTACATGAAGAGCCCGAAGGCCACGGCCGTAAACAGGGAGTTCTTGGCGGTGAAGTTCTCCGGGGCGAGCAGATGGGGATGGAGATGGACCATCTGAAACTTGTCATGTTGGCGGGCGATGTCGCGGAAGGCCGACCAACCGCCATCGATACGGCCTACGGCCAGTAACATAATCAGGAGGATAGCGCTCCCGAGTACCACGGTCTGTAGCACGTCGGTCCAGATGACGGCCTTGAGACCTCCTAATGCCGTATAGAGGGTGGCGAAGGCCCCGGTGCCCACCAGGGCCCAGACAGACTGCTGGGGACTGAGATCCATGACGACTTGCAGAGTCAAGGCCACGGCGTACAGCATCGTACCCATCCAGCCGATCGCGTACACGCAGTAGAGACCGGCGCCGATACGCTGTGCCGGCACGCCGAACCGTTTGCCCAGGTACTCGTAGCCGCTACTGACCCGGAGCCGCACAAAGAGGGGGATAAAGACCCACCAGAGGATAGGGGTGATGACCAGGGGGATGAAGAGAATCGTCAGATAAAAGCTGAAGTCCTGATAGGCGCCACGTTGCGGCAGCCCCAGGAAGGAGATAGAGCTAAAGCTGGTGGCAAACATCGAGATACCGACGACCCACCAGTTCATCTTGCGTCCCCCCACGAAATAATCCTCGTTGTCCCTATCGCCACGGGCGCTCTTGACGGCCAAGCCGAAGACGAGGGCCAGGTAGGCCAGGCAGACACACGCATCAATGGCATTCAACCGAGTCATCATCGTAAGGCCATACAGGCTACTGGATTTATCCCTCAAGTGAAGGGCAAAATGTGGCCTGGTTCAAAATCGTTCTCGCATAGGTGCCAGTCCGGGTACCACTCCTCGTGGTCGTAATCAGCGCAGCGGTTGTCGTTGTCGTAATCGATACCCCTGATTGCCCCAATTCACTGTTTCGATTACGATCACGACAACGACAACGACAACGATCGGGAATGTAACCCGGAAATGAACCAGGCCAAAAAAAGGCCTGCAGCATCTCTGCCTCAGGCCGTTTGTGTTTTAGTCAACGTTGGACCTCCTCGGAGTCGTATACTGCGATCGGTGACGATCAAGGAGGGGGTCGTCCCCGCAGGCAGGATGCCGTCATGAGCCCTGTATCCACCTCCTGTTCTTGTAAACTGAGCGCTTCATCAAGCGTCTCCTCCAAGTCCGTATACAACAGCATGGCGCCCAGGATCAACCACAAAATCGCCAGTGTAAATGTTCGTGTTTTCATTAGGGTATCCCCAAACAAGGTTCTAACACACCTGCTCCCTATCGGACGCCCAAAGATCAATCCCTTAGGGCATTTTGGCGTTTTACTCCCTCTCCGCAAGCCAACGCGCCGTACGCACTTGCTTCCCTTAGCAGGAACCCACCGGAGAAGACTATCGGACGCTGAAGAGGGGGAAGAATGAGGTCCCCTATTTAGTAACGCCACGGTAGTAGCAGAGGGTAGCCGGAAAGGAAAAAGAAGGCAGGAGAACACGGAATAGTAAGATGGGAAACGAACCAACCAAGAGAAAACCGGACAAGTTTAAAACTAGGAAAACAAATAAGAGGTTCAAAGACAGTCAGCGGTGAGTCGACGCCTTGAGCGGACTGATCCCGTGACTCTATCAGCGCCTGCGATGGACCAGCGCGCGGCCCAGCTGTTTCAAGCGCCCGCTCCGCGGACCAAAGTCGGCAAGCTGTTCGAGGGCGCGGGAAACGCTGCTTTGGGCGTATTCTCTGGCCTGCTCCATCCCAAATAAGGCAGGATAGGTAACCTTTCCCGCTCTTTCGTCCTTACCGGCAGTCTTCCCCAACTGTTCCGTCGAGCCACTAACGTCCAGGATGTCGTCGGAAATCTGAAAGGCGAGACCAATGTTGAGACCGTAATCTGACAGCTTATCCAAGTGATCGGGACTCGCTCCCGCACAGATACCACCCATGACTGCGGCGCATCGAAACAATTTCGCGGTCTTGTTTAAGTGCACGTACTCGAGTTGCTGGGCATTGCGAACCTCCCCTTCAGCCCCCATATCTGCGGCCTGCCCGGCGATCATGCCCGCCGGCCCGGCTGCTGAGGCCAGTTCCCGAATCAGCCGCAACGCCAAGACGGAGTCGTCCACCTCCCGAGTCAGCAACTCGAAGGCAGCGGTGAGCAGCGCATCCCCGGCCAGAATAGCCATGGCCTCACCATAGACCTTGTGGCAAGTGGGATGGCCGCGACGAAAGTCATCGTCGTCCATGGCCGGCAGATCATCGTGGATCAGGGAGTAGGTGTGGACCCACTCCAGGGCGACCGCCGCCGACGTCGCGTTACTGTCTGCCCGGTCGACAAACAATTCGCTCGTCCACAGGACCATGACCGAGCGGATTCGCTTACCCGGAGAGGCCAGCGCGTAGTCGAGAATTTCCCTCATGGGCCGACCCACCTCCACCGATCTCAAGGACTCGACCATTGCTTTACTGACCTCGTCGGCCCGCTGCTTGAGGACCTGGTAAAAATCCCCGAGGGCCGTCTCACTGGCAGTCTGATCTTGGTCCATTGTTTAAACGCAGTAATCAGTAATCAGTGGTCAGCAATCCCTATTGCGTGGTCGGCATGAGTCCACTCACTGCTTTATCACTGGCCACGACTCGACTGAGCGCGCCGAAGTCCCGCCACCGCTTACTGATTACCGATTACCGATTCCTGATTACTTAAATGATAGGAATTTTCGAAAGCGCTTGTTCTGCTCC
>JADFHU010000454.1 GCA_022567055.1 Planctomycetota bacterium | reverse complement strand
GCCGGAAGCGGCTGCCCGCTGGGTGGAATCGTAACCATTGGAATGATGAAGCCTGATCGGTGACCGGGTTCCGATAGCACTTAACCGTTCGATCTAAGAACGCCAGGAGGGGATGAAACATGAAAGGACACATTAGGAAGCGGGGACATCGCTCATGGGCGGTCATCCTCGATTCGGGTAGGACGTCCGACGGCCGACGGCAGCAGAAGTGGCATTCCGTCAAGGGCACTAAACGGGATGCGGAACGGGAGCTTAACCGTCTTCTCTATGAGCTCAATACCGGCGCCTATGTAGAGCCCTCGCGCATAACGGTGAGCGAGTTTCTGAAGAACTCTTTGAACCGCGAGCGCTGGTATTGGCGCTGGGACACACCGGAGAAGTACCAGAAAAACATGCGTGCCTACTTTCGCATGCTCAGCGGCATTGACCGGGTGGTCGGAAGATTGCTCGCTGCCCTGGAGAAACAGGGCCTGGCGGACAACACCGTGATCATCTACTCCGGTGACAATGGGTACTACATGGGACAGCGTGGCTTTGCCGGCAAATGGTCACACTACGAGGAATCGCTCCGTGTACCCTTGATCGTATACGACCCCCGCTCCCACGCCGGTCGGCCCGGCCGCATCCTCGAACCCATGGCCCTCAACATTGACATCCCCGCCACACTGCTGGACTACGCCGGGGTGACCGTGCCCGATTCCTATCAGGGACACAGTCTCGCGGATTGGGTCGAGGGGAAAACCGTGCGGAATTGGCGGCGAGACTTCTTCTGCGAGCATCTCATGAACGCGGACACCCGGATACCGAAGTGGGAAGGCGTGCGCTCGGATCGTTATGTCTACGCCCGCTACTTCGAGCAGACGCCCGTCTATGAGTTCTTGCATGATCTGGAAACCGATCCGGAACAGCTTAAGAACCTGGTCGGGGATTCGAGGCATGCGGCGGCGCTCCATAGCATGCGCGGACGAACAGATAAGTTGCGGGACGCCTACGGGGGCCCCTACTCTCTGCAGAGGTTTCCTTCCGGGAACATGCTGGCGCAACAGAAAAAGGCGGCCGCCCAATGGGAATCCCTATTCAATGGCAAAGACCTCGCAGGCTGGAAGGGAGATCCCAAGCTGTGGTCCGTCAAGGATGGCGTCATCCACGGCGCGACCTCGAATGAGGATCCCATATCATCCAACACCTTTCTCATCTGGCAGGGCGCCGCCGTGGAGAATTTCGAACTGACCCTGAAACTCAGCATGCTCGGCAACAACAATTCGGGGATCCAGTATCGCTCCCGCGAGTTCCCCGGGCGGGGCGCATTCGGGGTGGGCGGATACCAGATGGACATCCATCCCAACCCAACCTATACCGGGATGCTGTACGAGGAGCGTGGCCGGGGCATCATGGCCAACCGGCCGACCAAGGTCGTCGTCGAACCGGACGGAACGAAGCGGGTGACGGAAACCCTAGGAGAAGCCACGCCGATTGACCTGACGCAGTGGAACGAGTACACCATCAGCGCGATGGGCAATCGACTCGTCCATAAGATCAACGGTGTGGTGACGATCGATATCACCGATCGCCAAGAGGAGAAGGCCGCCAAATCCGGCATCGTCGCGTTGCAGCTTCACCGCGGGCCGGCCATGCAGATCAAGGTCAAAGATATTCGGCTAAAGAGACTGCCCTAGCCTTGGATGGGTTCTACTCGTAATCCCATTTCATAATCCACGGATCGTCCATCTGCTTTTGGAAGGCCTTGAGCTTCGCCTGATATTCGGCCAGCAGAGCGCGGTGTTTGGGATCATTCGCAAGGTTCTTCGATTCGCAGGGATCCGCCTGCAGATCGAAGAGCTCAAAGGCCGAGCGGTGTATGTATTCACCGACGGTCTTCAAGCCATAGGGCGCATCCATGCCCTTGCGGAACTGGGCTTGCCAGCTCGAGGCCGCCCACAGATCCGAGGCAAAGGGGTAGGGCAGACCGTGGGCGATGTTCCAGATCAGTTTGTATTTCTTGTCGCGCACCACGCGCATGGGATAGTACATCTGGATTTCATGGAAGGTGTGGGAGGCGAAAATGGTTTCCCAGTGTTCGGCCTGGGGCTGGCCCAGGATCGACACCCAGGATTTGCCGTGATAGCTCCGGAATGTATGACCCCCATTGCGGTTTTCCCTGAGGTTCTCACCCCGCTGCTGCCAGTAGGCATTGGGTTCAATCCATTTCTTGGGACCATTGGTTTTCGCATCCAAACCGCCGGCAAAGTCCAAGAGGGAAGGCGTGATGTCAATGTGGCTGATCATGGCATTGGATAGGATGCCGCGGTTCTTCTCATAGGGATTGCGTACCACAAAGGGCACCTGCAGACCGCCTTCGTATACCGTGGTTTTCCCTCCGGAGAAGGCCATGCCATGGTCGGACGTGAAGACGATCATGGTTTTGTCGTAGAGGTCCGCTTCCCTGAGTATCTCGATCAACCGTCCCAGACCCTGGTCGATTCGTGCGCAGGATTGGTAGTACTGTGCCAGTTCTTCCCGCGTCTCTGCCGTATCAGAGAGAAAGGGGGGAATGTTCACCTGGGCCGGATCGTAAAAGACCTCTTTGACGCCAGGATAGGCGGCCCCGTCGGGCTTGTTGCCAAACAAGTCGGGTTTCAGGGCGAGTTTCGAGGTCTTGTCAACGCCCCCACCGCGGTGCGGGTCGGTGGTGCCAAAGTAGAGGAAGAAGGGTCGATGATCCGTCTCGTCCGTCAGGAACGCCTGGCTGGCATTGGCCATCTGGACCGTACTGCGTCCGTTGCCCTTGAGGTAGGTTTCAAAGTGATACACCTCTTCGGGCGCGACGTGATACTTGCCAATCTGTGCCGTTCGGTAGCCGGCATTCTTCAAGACACGCGGCAGCGACAGACTCACCACATTGTAAAACGAAGCGAATTTATGGAAGTGATGCTGGTGCCCATACTGCCCATTCTTGTGGTTGTGCAGCCCGGACATCACGACCGAACGACTGGCGCTGCAACTGGCAGTGGTGGCAAAGGCATTGCGAAAGAGGACGCCATCGGCTGCCAAGGCGTCGATGTGTGGCGTTGCGGCAACCTGATCGCCATAACAGCCCAAGGTCGGGCTCTCGTCATCGGTGATAAAGAAGATGATGTTACGTTCAGCCGCTCCGAGACTCGAACCAGACATCATCAGACCAATCAAGACCAGCGTCATTTGAATTCGAACCATATTGTCCTCCAGTCTACTGAATTACCGAAAGCCCCACGACAATGTGTGCGGCGAGTATACCGCCATGCATTCTCGGTTGCCCAGAAGATTCTGGTCCCAGTCAAATCGAATGCGGCTTGCGCGCCACCGGCACCAAAGAGCGTCACCGTCCATTCCCATTCATCCAAGAGGTAAATCCGGGTTCAGATCTTGACGGCATTCTCATGCGAAGCGGAAACGATGCGATCGCCATGGGGTCTCCCGCAGGGCAATCGCAAGTAACTTTCTCTGATATGAACCGTCCTTTTTTCAGTCGCTTCCCCGCGTATCTCACCGGTAGTAATCAGTAATCAGTGGAAAAGTAATCAGTTTTTTTGCACAGATACTCTTCTGATTACTGATTACTTCAACTGTGGGAACCCTAGATCAGTGGCGTTCATGCCGAAAAGTACACGAATCCGGTATCTACATGCGATAGCCCTGGGGCCTCCCAGATCTTGCTTGACATAGACGGGTATCCCCACTAAATCGGCTTTTAAACTGGCAATAGAGACTGTACGGAACGTTCATAAGAGAGAAATCAATCATGGATACCAAGCATTTCCAAGGCTTCCCCAAAGAGGGACTGAAGTTCCTGGCCAACCTAATGCGAAACAATAACCGTGAATGGTTTACCAAGCACAAGTCCCTATACAAAGAGAGCGTCGAAGCGCCGGCCCAGGCCTTTGGAACCGGCAAGAAATAACTTGGACTTTTGGATGCCCAATTGCACCGCATCTTTGGCCGCTTCTCACTCGCCAAATCCTCACTGTAGCCCACTACACCTCCGGTTTGGCTCAATCGGCGCGACCCAATCTACGGCACACTTCAACCCCAAAATGTCCAATTTATTTCTTGCCGATCCCTAGATAGGCGAACAGAGAGATCGAATCTTGCCCTGGGTCCCCAAGCTGAAGTTGCGGCGTCCCTTCGTACTCGTACCCAGCGAAGCGGTACTCGCACTCGTTATCGGCCCTCGGCGTTCAACCTCGCTGGCTCTCTGGGTCGGCCCCGAACCATTCGTGATTTTTCCCCTAAACGCAAAAAAACTAGCGAATAAATTTGCGTTGACGCAAAAAAACACGAATCTACCCCTATCGAGAACGAAAGATCCGCTCCATCAAGAAGGAACCCAAGCTCTATCTCATGGACTGGTCCGAGGTGCCCGACAAGGCGGCTCGCTTTGAAAATATGGTGGCCTCCCACCTCCTGAAATTCGTCCAGTACCTCTACGAATACGAGGGCTATCGCGTGGACCTGACCTTCTTGCGCAACGTGGACAAGAAAGAGGTCGATTTTCTGGTGACCATCGACAACAAGCCCTGGTTCTGTGTGGAAGCCAAACTCGCCGATCAGAAGGTCTCTCAGAATCTCACCTACTTCACAGAGAGACTCCAGATCCCTTTCGCCTATCAAGTCGTGTGGAAAGCCGGAATCGATAGTGACCACAGAGGAGTCCGCCTCATTTCGGCAGATCGATTTCTGGCGGCGTTGGTGTGAGTAGCTTACCGTGAAAGACGCAGCACAGAACGCAAAAGCACGCTGGCGATGAAGCTTAGCGGAATGGCGATCAATGTCGCGATGGTCCCGAGCACAATGGGCGGCAGGGTTAAATTGATGAGGGTGTATTGGATCGGCACGATGATGGGCACGTGAACAATGTAAACGCAGTACGCATTGTCACAGAGGAGCTTCGTGAACTTGCTGAGTCTGGCGTTGAATGACTCGCGGAAGAGGATCAGTAGCCCCACCGCCACACCGATGCCCAAGGCTGCGTCAAAGGCGGCCAACGCCCCGGTCCGCAGGGACGCGCCACTTTGTGTCAGGGGACCGGATTTATCCATGAATCCGCCGAGCAGCAGCGCCAATAGGACTACGCCTACTATGCCCCAGATGCGACCGATATCGGTTCCGATCCTGAATAGCCAGTTACGCCGCTACTCCCATACACCCAAGACAAAGGAGACGATGTAGATAGGCACGCGGGCCGGGTTTGTCTGGATGGCGTCGAACAGTCCGATCCATTCGCAGGGCCGATATCGAAT
>JADFHU010000453.1 GCA_022567055.1 Planctomycetota bacterium | reverse complement strand
TTGCGGCTTACGGCTTGTGGCTAGAGTACAGCCCAAAGACACGCAGTCAAATACAACCCAATCGTCTTTTAAGGGACGTGTCAAAAAGGCATCAGCCCACTGCGTACTCGGCGATCATGAGCGAATCCTATGAGCAGGCGAGAGACCCTTTATTCGAGAGCGTGGGGCCTTAGCTGTTTAGGGATGATTCCATCTCGCCTTGACAATTACAAGTAGAATCTTGTTGCGTTGAGTGGTATCATTATCTGAGCCGTGTTTTCGATTGGCGATTTACAAATGGCTGTTTCTTATCTGGGTCTGTGAACAGTCTGAATATTAACCAACCCGAAAGGATAGTGAGAATGATCGTATCGAAGAGACGGATGGCGAGCATGGCGGTTTTGGCCCTTGTGGCTGGGACGGCAGGGCTGACGGTCGCAGGTCCGGCTGACAAGGCGGGCAAAGGCCCTTTGAAAGTCTTCATCCTGGCCGGCCAGTCGAATATGCAGGGGGCAGGCCTTATCAAGCTGAACCCGGAGAGGAACGAGGGTAAGGGAAGCCTTGAGTACATGGTCAAGGATCCAAAGATGGCCGGGCGCACCAGGCATATGGTCGATGCCGACGGCCATTGGGTAGTGCGCAAGGATGTGTGGATCTGGTATTTCGATCGTAAGGGCGGTTTAAGCGCGGGGTACGGGGCCCGCACTACGACGATTGGCCCGGAGTTCGGCTTCGGCCACGCTGTGGGCGAGGCGCTCGACGAGCAGGTTTTGCTGATCAAGACGGCGTGGGGTGGCAAGAGCCTCGCAAAGGATTTTCGCCCACCGAGCAGCGGTGGCGAGATCGGACCCTATTACAAAAAAATGCTCGAACATGTCACGAGCGTGCTGGGTGACATCAAGGCCCACTTCCCGGCTTATGACGGGAGGGGGTATGAACTGGTCGGTTTCGCTTGGCATCAGGGGTGGAACGACCGCGTCAACCAGGCCCACAACGACGCGTACGAGGGGAACATGGTCCATTTCATCCACGATATCCGGAAGGCGCTCGGCAAAAAGGACCTGCCCTTTGTCATCGCGGAAACCGGCATGTCGGGTCACGAGGAAAAGCATCCCCGAGCGCTGTCGCTGATGCGCGCCCAGGCCGCGGTTGCCGAACACGAGGAGTTCAAAGGCAATGTCGCCTTTGTCGGGACCAAGGATTTCTATCGCCCGAAAGAAGAGTCGCCCAGCGGTCAAGCCTACCACTGGAACAGCAACGCCGAGACCTACTTTCTGATCGGAGACGGGATGGCTCAAGCGATGCTTACCCTGTTAAACGAACAGTGAATAGCAGGATAACAAAAAGGAACATCAAACATGAAACGTATGGAACTATGTGATGAGGCATGGTTCTGCACTATACCTAAGCGAGCACCCCTGGACCAGCGCAAGCCCTTTCTTTAAAATAGCTTAAGTATTCTTATGTGTTACTTTTGATGTCACGAAACTCACTTAGGGACCGGCATTCGCTCCCGGAAAAATGTGTCGATGAACAATTCCGAGAGTTTTCTTTCTAGGGAAGGTGGCCAATTTGGTACCAAAATAGTACAATGAAGCTTCTGATTGCTTTAGAAACGCCCTCTGTCAGAAGAGTTGAAATCATGAGAGGGTGAATAGGTCGTTCTGATTCAACGCAACTCTATTCAAACTTCCGTTTTATTAGCAGGAGGCCGGTGATGTGCAAGAGATTGATTCATCTAATTTGCTTTGTTTTGGTGCTGGCTCTGGCCGGCAGCGCTTCCGCCGAGCTGGTTCTGCACCTGCCGTTCGATGAAGGCAGTGGCAATGCAACCGCGGACATAAGTGCGTCAGCTCTCCCGGTGACGCTTGAGAGAGACTTTCAGTGGACCGCCGGCATTTTCGGCCAGGCCGTGGCGTTCACCGATGGATTTGCGGAAGTATCTGATCCCCTGAACCTGCCCCAGATCACGATATTGGCGTGGGTCAATCCTACGTCTATCTTGCCCCAGCGTGCCCCCAATTGGTTTTCGGGGCAAAACACCATCTATGGCAAGGGGGGAGACGGCGCGGATGATTGCATAGCACTGAGCTTGACCGCCGGCGATGGTGTGTATTTGTATCTCGACACTGGCGTCAATAACTTCTTGTATGCCGAGGATGCGGGAGTCCAGACGGGCCAATGGCAACACATTGCAGCCACATTTGACGGCACGACTATGAGGGTCTTTCTGAACGGTGAGCAGGTCGGGGAGCTGGCCGCGGTGGGCAGCGACAGTATCATCGAGACCATTGAGTTTGTCAGGATCGGCGGAAACCGGGATCATGGCACCATGGACTTTGATGGCGCAATTGACGACGTGAAGGTGTTCGACCAAGCCCTCACTACGGACGAGATCCAGCAGGCCATGAATGTTGCTCCTGGCGTGGCTGCTAATCCCGACCCTGCTAATGAAGCTATCGATGTGCTCCGTGAGGCGGCCCTCAACTGGACATCGGGAGAATTTGCCAACACACATGATGTTTATTTCGGCACGGTTTTTGGTGATGTTAACGACGCCAGTGCCAATAATCCTTTGGACGTACTCGTGAGCCAGGGCCAGACGACCACGACCTTCGACGCAGGTGTACTCGACTTCGGTCAAACTTACTACTGGCGTGTGGATGAAGTGAATGCCGCCCCGGATAACACGATCTTCCCAGGTGATGTGTGGAGCTTTGAGGTAGAACCCATCTCAATTCCCATCACCAACATCATTGCCACGGCATCCGGTTTTAATCCCGGCATGGAGCCGAGTAAGACGATTGACGGCTCCGGCCTGAATGAATCGGATCAGCATTCAACCATCAATACGGGTATGTGGCTCACCATCGCCAATGGCAGTTGGATTCAATATGAGTTTGACCGGGCCTATAAGCTCCATGAAATGCTGGTTTGGAATTCCAATCAGAACATTGAAGCCTTTCTCGGCTTTGGTGTGAAAGAGGCTGTTATTGAAACCTCTATGGATGGAGACGTCTGGACCGAGGTCCAAGGCGTCCCCCAATTTGCCCAGGCACCGGGCCGGGATACCTATCAGGCCAATACTACGGTTGATCTCAGCGGTATAATTGCCAAGTATGGAAGGATCAGCCCCCAAAGCGCCTACGGCTTTACAGGTCAAATAGGCCTCAGCGAAGTACGGTTCTTCTCCATACCGGTCAATGCACGGGAACCGCAACCTGCTTCTGGTTCGGCTGATGTGGATCCGAGTCCGCTGCTGCGTTGGCGGGCGGGCCGCGAGGCGGGCGGGCACGACATCTATTTGGGCACAGACGCGACCGACCTGCCCCCCGTCGGCAGCGTGACACAGAGCAGTTTTGCTCCGGAGTCGCTCGACCTGCAGTTAGGCCAGACCTATCACTGGCGCGTGGATGAGGTCAATGAAGCCATGGACCCGAGCAGCTGGACAGGAGAGGTCTGGAGCTTTACCACTGTGGATGCCATCAGCGTCGACGATATGGAGAGCTACGAGGACGAGGAATTTCTCGAAATCTGGGCCACTTGGATCGACGGATTCGACGATCCCGCCAATGGTTCCCTGGTGGGCAAGGGCGCAGCATTTGCGCCGGAGACCGACATCGTCCATGGCGGCAGTCAATCCCTGCCCATGAACTATGATAATCGCACTGCCGCCCAGTCAGAGGCGACACGTACCTTCGATGCGCCGATGGATTGGACCGGGCACGGCGTCCAGAGTCTGGTGCTCTATTTCCAAGGCAGTGGGACCAATACCGGTGGCAACTTCTATGTCAAGATCAATGACACCAAGGTGGCCTACGATGGTGACGCCTCTAGCCTGATGCGCGCGGGTTGGAACAAATGGGTCATCCTCCTCGGCGATTTGGCCGGCGTGGATCTGTCCAATGTGCGGTCCTTGACCATTGGCGTCGATGGTGGCGGCGACGGTGTCGTTTATGTCGATGATATCACCCTGACACCGGCGGGTGAACGCGATCTCATTACACCGAGCGAGCCTGTTGGCGGGCTGCTACTCCACCTGCCATTTGACGGTGACTATCAAGATGCCTCCGGAAACGGCCTGCACGGTACCCCCATGGGCGGTGCGAGCCCGCCGTTTGAAGCGGGCCATGTGGGCCAGGCGGTCAATTTTGATGGTATAGACCAGTACGTGGAGATCACCGGCTACAAGGGTATTCTGGGCCCCAATCCTTTCAGCATCAGTGCGTGGATTAAGACCAGCGGAAATGGCACGATGGTGGGCTGGGGCAGCACCGCCGGCGGGGTCACAAGAGTGGAATTCCGAGTTGACCAGAACAGATTGCGCTGTGAGAGTTCCGGCAATGTCCAAGGTGACACTACCTTACCCGACAATGAATGGATCCACGCTGCGGTGACGGTAACAGAAAACGCCTCAATCGATGATCCGGACGTGCTGCTTTACCTTAACGGCCAGGTCGATAATAGGACATCAACCGGAGCAGCGGCTCCGCTTGATATGGCCCCCGGCTTTGATGTCACCATAGGTCGTCGCCACTCAGGTCAACAGAGATGGTTTTTCGGCAGTATGGACGAGGTTCGGATTTATGACCGGACCCTTTCGGCCGGCGAGGTCGCAAGCTTAGCGGGTCGGATCCTGGCCTTTGATAGCCCTTAGGATGTGACAGATCAAGTTCCACCCCAGCGGTGAGTTTCAGGGGACCTGTGCCCAAAATTATGTTGGAGAACCATCAAGATTAGAAAAGTGTTCTTCTAGTTTTTCTTTGGGCATGCCTGTACTTGTCAAGGGCCAGTGGGACCACTGTACGAAGGCGGAATATACCCGTAGAGTCTCTTTAGAAATGTCACTAATGGGACCACCTGAGTTGAAGAAACGACAGCAGTTTTCCAACCAGGAACTATGCCCTAAGTGACCCTCTTTATGACCTGAATGAAGCCAATTCATATCTTGAAATGTATGACTCCATTTTGTCACCACAGATGCTGATTTTGCACGAATTGAGCCTGAAAAAGTGCTTGTTTTTGTCGAAAAATGGATATTTTTCTATCGCATCGGATTCAATGAACGTGGTGAGTGACAGTCCTTCTTCGGACATAGGCTAAAATCACTGCCGTCTTGTAATTACCGTCACCCTCGTTCGCTGGCCGCTGGTCCGCCGAATGGGATTGCCTGGCTCTCTCGATGATTCACAAAACCCGTACCTGTTCTCGTAGGTAATCAATCGCTTTATAGAGTTCCTTGTCGATGCAATAGGCCAGACAAGTGATGACCGGGAGCCATAGTTTCTCTTTCATAGTGCACACACGCTAC
>JADFHU010000452.1 GCA_022567055.1 Planctomycetota bacterium | reverse complement strand
AACGCCGGCAAGATCAACGGTCGGGATCACAATCACTATGGCTTCACGGCCTGGCTGGCCGGCGGCGGCATCAAAGGTGGTCACATCCATGGCGCCACCGACGACTTCGGATTCCAGGCGGTCGAGAACCGCGTCCACGTGCACGACCTGCATGCCACCATGCTCCACCTGCTGGGCTTCGATCACGAGCAATTCACCTACCGCTATGCCGGACGCGATTTTCGCCTGACCGATGTACACGGACACATTGTGCGCGACATCTTGGCGTAGGGTGTGCTGCGCGCACCTCTTTTATGGCTGTTGTTCCCGCACCTGGGACGATATCAAGGGGTAGCGGCTAGGATTCTCAAGGCTGTCGATTTCTAAGTCAATATCCAATTGTGGCCAGTGGAGATGGTGGCCGTGGAGTAGCTGCGCATCTAGGATTTCTTTAACTCTGGCTTCTTTGAACCAGGGGAAATCCTTATAGTCCATAAAATACTCGGTATCTTGAACGCAAATCCAAATCCCGAGACTTCCGATGTTTGAAATCTCAACATCCAAAGTGTTTGTTCCATGCGCTTTGGATTTCATCTTTATGCTCCTCAACGACTTTCGTCAATTCGTGGATTTGATGTTCGGAAAACCCAATATTCTTAGACAGCTCTACGCTCGGAGTCATCCAAAACTTTGCTTCGCCGTCGGGTGACGATACATGAATATGAACTCTCGATTCCTCTCTTGAGAAAAAAAGGAATCGGCAGTTTTTATATCTAAAAACGGTTGGGCTCATTTCCCAATTGTACCAAGGTACGTCGCGAAGACCAAGCAAGGGTTTCGTTGGACCGATGTGCACGGACCTGTTGGGCGCGACATCTTGGCGTAGGGTGTGCTACGCACACGATTTATTGATCGAGGTTTCGGCCAAGCCGCTCTACGACGTATTCAATTTCCTCCGACGTAGAACCGCGGCCCAAGCTAAAGCGAATGGCGCCCATGGCGACATGCGGCTTCAACCCCATGGCCTGCAGAACGGGCGACATTTCCACGGTACCCGCGTGACAGGCCGATCCGGTCGATGCCGCCACGCCCTTCAAGCCGGATAGCATCTGGTTGCCCTCTCGGCCCACAAAGGAGACGTTCAAGGTGTTGGGCAGCCGCTCGGTGGGATGTCCGTTGAGAGAGACCCGATCACCGAAGGACTCGCGAAGTCTTTTCCAGAACAGGTCACGCAGGTCCTTGACCGTTGGCATCCCCAGCCATGCTTGGGACTGTTCACACGCGGCGCCCAGGCCCACGTCGTAAGGCACGTTTTCCGTTCCCGCCCGACGACCTGACTCGTGACCGGCCCCGTGCATGAAGGATTCAACGGTTGTGCCGCGTCGGATGTATAGAGCCCCAACGCCCTTGGGCGCATACATTTTATGCCCGGCAACGGACAGCAGGTCTACCCCAAGATCCTCGACCCGCGTCGGGATCTTACCGACCGACTGGGCCGCATCGGTATGAAAGAGTATGCCCCGTTCCCGCGTGATGCGGCTGATCTCCGCAATCGGTTGGATTGTTCCCACTTCGTTGTTGGCATGCATCACGCTGACCAGGATCGTCTGGTCGGTGATGGCCTTGCCCACCTCATCCGGATCGACACGACCCGTACTGTCCACAGGCACATAGGTCGCCTCCGCTCCCCAGCGCTCCAGGAAGCGGCAGGGTTCGATCACCGCGGGGTGTTCCACCCGGGTGGTGACGATGTGTCTGCCGCGCTGGCGCTGTGTGCAGAAGACCCCCTTGATCGCGTGATTGTTTGCCTCGGTACCGCCGCTGGTGAAGACGATCTCATCCGCCTGACATCCGAGCAGGGCAGCCACCTGGCAGCGCGCCTTCTCCACCGCTTCTTTCGCGGGAACGCCGGCCCAATGGCCGCTGGAAGGGTTGCCATAGTGGCCGGTCAAGAAGGGCCGCATGGCCTCGGCGACCTCCGGGGCGATGGGCGTGCTCGCATTGAAGTCGAGATAGATTTGTTTCATAGAGTGATCAGCTACTCCAGTCCGCGAAAATACTCCGCCCTCACCTCACGCGTGTTGTAGGTCTCTAAGAAATCCCGGTGTGTCTCATCTGCCGGGTAGTGTTCGTCCGGCCCATAGGGGTACCGTGACATCCCATGAAAGGGCAGGGGCTCGACGGTTTGTCCCTGGGCAGTGTTGAGATCGCCGTCTTTGATCCAACCCTCGCTGTAGATCAGGAAGTCGCGTGTCCACCCCGCCGGCAAGGCCGGGAGTTCGGCATCGAAGCTGACGCTGAACTCGTCCCCTGCATTCATGATGATGTATTGGTTGTCAGCCTCCTGCAACAGGGCCGTGACATCCCCATAGCGGGTATAGGCACCGACGAGGTCACGCCATTTGAGGGTCGTCGAGACACTCTGGTAGTCGAACCAATGGGGGCCATGCCGACCTCCCTTGCGATAGACTCGGGAAAAGCCCCGGTAGTGGAGTTCGGCCTCTGCCAATCCCAGTTCGGTCAGTCGGTGGCGTGGCGTAAGGCGGCGAGGGGTCGAGACGATCCAATCCCAGTAGATCTCCATGCTGGTGCGGATACGAACCTGTCTTTCCTCCGTTAGAAACTTTCCGGACAGGTCGAGGACCATGGTCTTCTTCTTGCCCATGGGAAAGCCCATGGCTGGCAGAACAGTCTGCCACTGACCCTGGGCGTTGCGGACCTGCAGGAGGGGCGAGACGACTTGCACATTGCTGGCCTGGGCGATGGCGACGTTGATGCTGGCGTCGGTGGGAAAGAGCCAGCCGTTGAGCAGCAGCAGGCAGTTATTGGGATCGACGCTCTCTCCCAGATCGAGGATCAGGTCGTGGGGTTCGGTGACACCCTGGTATGTAGTAGGCCTGAGGTTGTCGACGTAGCGGTCATCGACCTCGGCCAGGATCTCCAGCAGGTCAGTGCCCCGCTCATCCTGCGCCGAGTGGAGCGGCTGGGGTGCGTCGATCTGAAAGAGTTCCAGATCCGGGAAGGGCGGCAGGACGAAGCGTTCGTCCACGAAGATCGGCGACGAGATCGGATGATCGAGGGCGAATAGCTTGAGCTGATCGAAGTAGGACGTCTCCCAGAGTTCCTCGGTGATGTGTAGGGTGTAGCGGCCATGCCGTGGCTGGAGCTGCTCCCCCGGGATCTTGAGGTACTCTTTCGAAGCATCGGCAAAGGCGTAGGCCGTCTCCCCGCCCATGATGCCCAGGGGCATGCCCAGGGCGCTGCGCCACATCATATCGGTGACGAAGGAGATGTGCTCGCCGTCGAAGGCATAGAGAAAGGCACAGGAGCCCTTGAGGACCTGCTCCTCGACGATCATCTGGTCGGCCGTCGGCTGCAGGTGGTTTTGCGGGACGCCGTTGGTCCAGATGACCCGGACCACGTCGGCCTGCGGCCGCGCGCCCAATCCGAAGTGAGAGATGGGTTCGGTGACGACCTGCATCTGATAGAGGTCGCCCGCCTTGACCTCCAGGCGGGAGCCGATGCTGTGCAGGTTGTTCTTGCCCCCGCGGGTGGTGATCCCGACCAGTTTGACCTTGAGCCAATGGTTGAGGTTGCCCCCGTCGTTGCGGAGCAGGCGGATGCGGCCCTCCGGCGTCCCCACGATGAGATCGAGATCGCCGTCATTGTCTATGTCCGCCGTCAGCAGGGTCTGGGCCTCTCGATGCTCGCTCGGCAGGATAGATGAGACATCGCTGAAACGGCCCTTGCCCTCATTGCGGAGCAGATAGAGGGAAAGGGGCTGATGGTCGTCCCGCTTGCCGATCAGGATCAAATCGAGAAAGCCGTTGTTGTCGAAATCGAAGAAGCGCGCCTCGGTGACCTCGAGTCCTTGCAGGGCCCCACTTGACAGCTTCAGTTCGGCGGACTGGAAGGTGCCATCCTGCCGATTGGTCAGCAGGGTGCTCCGCCCGGCGGCTGCGACGAAGAGATCGAGAAAACCGTCGTTGTCGACATCACCGACGGCCAGGCTCTGGACGCCGGTCTGAGGCAGACCGGCCTGCCGACCGATCTCCTGAAAGTGGCCCTGCCGCAGGTTGGTGTACAAGTGCATGGGGCCGGCGAGATTGGCCAAAACCACATCGATGTCCCCATCCTCATCGAAATCCCCGATGGCCGCCTGGCGGCTGTTCAGCCCAACATCGGCCCCCAGATCCGTGCGCTGCGAGACATCGGTGAAACGGCCGTCCCGGTTGTTCTGATAGTAGGTGTTGGTGGCCCTGCCGAGCACCAGCAGGTCCAGATCGCCTTCGTGGTCGGCATCGAAGAAGAGGGCCCCATGGGCCTCGGCAGGTCCTGCCACGCCGGCCGTCTCGGTCACGTCGATGAACAGGCCGTTGCCGTCATTGTGGTAGAGCCGGTTGCCCCCGCTGCCGGTGAGATAGAGATCGACATGGCCGTCGTTGTCATAGTCGGCGCTGACCACCTCGGTGATGCCCAGGGCATCATCCAGCTTCACCTCCTCGGTGACCTCACGAAACCCGCCGCCCTCATTGCGGAAGAGTCGAATCCTGCCGTCCACTATGGCCACCAAGTCCAGATTGCCGTCGTCATCGTAGTCGAGGGTCTCCAGGCCATCGATGCGTTCGGCCTCTAGGTTAAGGCCCCAGCTTTCACCGACCTCGACGAATCGGACCCGATCCAGGAGGGAGGTCTTCGTCTCCAGGGTCGCCCGGAAGGCCTCGCCGAAGGTCCGCACCGGGAACCCCACCAAACCGCCGCCCTCCTTCAGTTCGGCGATGCCGCCGCGGTAGACGGAGGTCGGGCGGATCAGGTTGTGAAAGATCAGGGCAGCCGTCTTGGCCTGCTTGAGCTTGGACTCGCCGAGCCGGTCGAGCGCCCGTTGCAGATAATCCGCCGCCTGCTTAGTCAGGTTCGGCACCCGGAGTTGGATGGTTTCCAGATGCTCGCCCGCCTTTTCGGTTTGACCTCTCTCCAGCAGGATCTGGACCAAGCGAATACGGGCCGCCACATTGCCGGGCGAGGCGTCCACAATGGCCTGCAGGTGTCGGGCCATGCCCTCTTGCCGTTGGGTGTCATCCTCGGCCCGGGCATAGAGTTCGACCAGTTTGTACTGGGCCACTAGATGCCGGGGCGCCTGCTCCACCACGCGGATGAGTTCCTGACGGGCCTGATCGTCGTTCCGCTGGGCTTGGTGGATCTCGGCCAGGATCAGACGCAGCGCAGGGTTTTGGGGATTCAGGGTCAGGGCCTTTTCGATGATGACCAGGGCCCGCCCGGGGTCGTCATCGCGCCGTGAGGTCAGGCGTAGCT
>JADFHU010000451.1 GCA_022567055.1 Planctomycetota bacterium | reverse complement strand
CTGCCAACGACCGTCGAGCCCACCCCATTTGAGCCACAGCCAGACACTCAGTTGACCGCTTCGTTCGGAGGGATTCCAGGTCCCCAGCTCCACGGAGCTACCTTCGCCGGGGATGTCCAGCGCCCCGCTACCGACCCGACCGGCGACCCATCTAGGATTACCCAAGAAAGTGCCGCCGTGGTTCTTGCCGGAGGCATCAGAGACGCGCGTGCCGGAGCCCTCATCCAGTGGGTAGTAACCTACCAGATTCGCGATGTCCGGTTCGACCGGTGTGATCAGGTTCCGGACCTCGGGCGTCAGGAGGATGTCATCCACGTAAATGACCCCCTTGCCGCCACTGTCAATGCCAATCGTCAGCGAATTCACCTGGCTCACATCCGTACCCACCACGTCGGCCAGCACGATGTACCATTTATTCCAGCCCGTTCGCATCAGATCGGCCGGGTCACCGTCGTAGGCAATCTTGGTGTTGTTGATCTTTACATACAACTGCCCGCCGGTGTTGGCCGGGTCGCCGTGGAAATAGAGCACCAGACCCTGGGCGCTGTGACCCGTAAAATCCCGGGGTTCGCCAAAGGTCCGGGTGCTCTCGGAAATGGTTGCCCCTGCGGTGTTGTCATAAAAGAATGGCATTGCGACCCTGCCATCGTGAACGATCGTTCGCTCGGCATACGGAGCATTGACGTGGCCAACTTGGGATCCGTTGCCAGGAAGACTAAAGCCGTCAATCCAGGTCTGCCAGATGGCTTCGCCGGCCACGTCATCATCGGTGTAGCTCTCAAACCCGTCCACCACAAGACGCTCTTGGACGGTGAAACGCCAGATGTCTCCTTTCCATGTCGTCGGGTCGGCAGTTTCATTGACCTCGGTGACCTGCCAGTGGTAGGTCTGGCCCAACTCGAGATCCAGGGGAGCCGTGTCGAAGCGACCTTGGCCGACCGGGTCGGCCGAAGCCAAAGCATCGGGATCCGTGCCGATCGACACCACATGCTGATTCGCCTCACGTCCGACTCGCCAGGCGAGGGTCTGGTCAGGTGCGACACCCGTCGCTCCCGAAGCCGGCACAGGTTCCCGGGGCCGTACTGGTATATAGACAAACTGCACTTCGCTCAGTCCCTTTTGGGGGAATAACTGAGGAAGCTGGCTCCAACTGCTCAGGGCCGTAATCCGGATCGATTGGGTCGCTACGCCGTTGAGTGGAACCGAAGTGTTCGCTGCATAACCCGGTTCACCGGGGGCTTGGTTGAACGCACTGGCGGCATGCAATTCAAACCAGTTCTCTGCAGCGTCCAATGATTCGATCTTGGCCTCCTTGATTCCCTGGCCGGCGATGTTTTCGATGGCAGAGTTGTAGTTCCATACTGACAACTCGTGCAGTTTGTAGACCCTATCGAAGTCAAAGCGAATCCAGGGCTCCTGATCGCTCGTACTGGATAGCCACATGCCTGCTTTGAAGTCATCGTGTAAGCCGTCACCATCAAGCCCCGCCCCGTTACCGGCGGCATCTGGGTCGGTATCGATGCTATCCACACTGGAAGCCGTGGCGCTAATGAGATCGGGGGCTATCGGGTAAGCGTATGGCTCGGTAGTGAAACGCCATAGCCGACCCTTCCAGGGACTGTCGGGCTCCGCATCGTTGACCTCATCAACACGCCAGTAATAGCTCCGGTCAAATTCGAGGGGAGGCGTCGTGGCCCAGGTCGTGGCCGTAGTGCCCTCTTCCACCAATACGCCCATGGGATCGGCTCGTGTGGCTTGCTCCACCTCATCGGCATGGATGCCAAAATAGAGATCATGCGCAGCTGCAAAAACCCCAGGGAACCATTCCAAGACGACATCGAGTTCTACATCGGCCTCATCCTGTTCGGGCCGGACGACGGTGGCCACTTCCGACCCCAAGCCTCCCTCCATGACTCTCTGAAGCTCATCCGCAGTCAACGCCGCATCATAAATCCGAAAATCGTCTATCGCTCCACCGAAAAAGGGATTGTTCCATATGGGCCGGCCCAGCCAATTCTTGCTCGGTGTCCCCAGATCAGATGGCGTTAGTGCAATATCGCCTTGGCCGGCGACCCTGGCATCCTTGTACAGGTAGGTCACTCCCGCATCCGCGTCAATGACCACCGCCGCATGGTGCCATTCGTCCACAGGCCAGAGCTTTGAGACAGTAATCTGTTGCTCGGCATCTTCGCCGGGTGGACTGATGGCATAGCGCATGACATGGGCACCACTATTCAAACTGTCTGGCGACAAAAACATGTAACCCTCGGTGCCGCTGGTGCCAAAATGAAAGATGCTCTGGTGAACGCGGCTCCCGGAATTCCCTCCCCAATTCACCCACGCTGAAAAGGTGGAATTGGTCAGTGTCATCATCATTTCATCAATGGGTAAATCAACATAAGTTGTCCTACCATCAAAACTCAGCGCATCAGCAAAATACCCCTCAATCCATTCTTCAACCCCTTCGACGTCACCATCTCCCTTGTGACCGCGCATCGTATCATGCGCATTCCCGTCTAACTTCCACCAACCCACCAAATTAGAGCCCGAAGCAGCGCCCGCCGGTACGGCCAACATCAATACCAGCACTGCCAACAACACAATCATCTTTCTAGACATAATCCACCTCCGTAAAGCACTTCACGACTGCATTCAGTTTTTCCTGGACCGTTCGATGTAGACATAATACGCCCCGCGGGAGTCCCCCTGCTCATTTGTAAACCAGGTCTGGAGCCGATGTTGGCCCTTTGGCAGGGGTACGGTAAAACGCCGGGCCCTGGCGTCCTGTTCCACCGTGACGCTTTGATCGAAATCCCCTACCTGAAGCCGTGCCCGCACTACAGTCAACTCCCGACTGGGTAGTTGGAGTAGTCTGTATCCGGCATGGTGTCGCTTGGGATCAGGTGTCTCGGGTGGCACAAGCGCGTTCATGGGGACGTCCAGTTCCCGCGGCCAACGACGTAGTTCGATGAGAAACTCATCAGATTGGGCCACATCAATCACCCAATAGCCGTTACCCTGCATGCCATGGCGTACATGGTGCTGGTTGTAGGGGATCGCGTCACCATGCCAACTCTGGCAGGTCAGCAGAGTGGTCTCCTGCTGCTCCGGATCCACCACAGAGGGACAGTACTCCTCAAAGCGCTCGGAGATGTCTGTCCACCAGTCTTCATAGGCTTGGGTCAGTTTCGTCACTACCTGGGTGTGTTGATTCGCCACATTCGTTCGCTGCCCCGGATCGGCCGAGTGATCGTACAGCTCTTTGCCCACCAAGCGCCAGCGATCTGTCATCACGGCAAAATCTTTGTACTTGATCGGTAAGCCCTCGTGAACAGGTTGGCCAAAGCGACCCTGGTGATGGACGAACAGAGTACGTTCGGGCCACGTTTGTCCCTGACCTTGGAGCAAGGGAGCCAGACTGCGGCCGTCAAAGTCTACGCCGGCAGGCGCCTTCAGCCGGCACAGACCGATCAGGGTCGGTAGAAGGTCGATGTGGGCAGTCATCTCTCCCACATCGTGGGGTGAGATTAGACCACCGTTCGGCCAATGTAGAAAACAGGCCGCCCGATGACCGCCCTCATAGGCACAGCCCTTCTGGCCGCGCATACCGGCGTTGTAACCACCGGCTTCATAGCCGTGGCTGTGATACTTGCCGTCGATTTTCAAGGTAGTCCCACCGGACGTACCATTGTCCGTAAGAAAAACAAGTAGGGTGTTTTCCGCCAAGTCCAGTGCTTCCAGACGCGTTCGCAAACGCCCGATGTTTTGGTCAATACAGGCGATCATACCGTAGAACCAGGCACGGGATTCCGGGATCTCTTGGCGACCGAGGTAGGGCTGCACGTATTCAATGGGCGCATGAAACGGCCCATGGGGGGCATTGGTAGGCAGGTAGATGAAGAAAGGCCTGCCACGGTTTCTCTCGGCAAAGCGGATGGCTTCGTCAAACCAGACATCCGTGCAGTAGCCCGTGACACGCTCCGGCTCACCGTTACGAAGATAGGTGTCGTCATAGTAGTCGTTACCCCAGGTATCCGGAGCCTCTCCTATGACTCCCCCACCGTGAATCAAGGACTCATCGAAACCGCGGTCGTGGGGCCGGAAGGGATAGTTGTCCCCCAGATGCCACTTGCCGAAGATCGCGGTACGATAGCCGTTGCTTGAAAACACGTCAGCCATGGTCGTTTCATCGCGGCGCAGGTGATGACGCCCGGCATAGGTGAGCCAAACACCGGTGCGCGACGAGTAGCGACCGGTCATCAAGGCGGCGCGCGTAGGTGAACAGGTGGGATCCACATGGAAATCGCTAAAACGAATCGCCTCGTCATGCAGCCTATCGAGGTTGGGCGTTTTGATATAGGGATTGCCGTGACAAGACATGTCGCCATAACCCTGGTCATCGGTCATGATGAGAATGACGTTGGGCCTGGAGTCCACATCTTTGCCAAGCGCCTCTTGAGCCACAAGAGGCGATAGGCCCAAGAGACACATGACATTGGCAAACAGTGTACCCAGTAGTGTGACAGAACTAGATCTTGTCATGGACATCTCTTGTTATACTGTGTTTGCGACTTGAGAGCGATTTTTCCAAACATAAGTGTGTTTGCCTCTATGGGATTGGCCGCAACTTTCCATGCAGCACGGTATTGTGATCGACTCTGTCACGTTCGCGTTTGATCTGGTTAAGCATGGTGTCCGGCAGTTTCATCCCTTGCTGAAAATAGATGGATGCCTCGTGACGCAGGTTGTTGCGTTTGAAAAGGGGCCAGTCCGCGTCCCGGCTCAGGTCACAATCGAAACGGACAAGAATGGAATCATTCATCGAGCCGCCACCATCGGGATTGATATGAGCAAGCCCCCAGGTCAGACCGCGCCCGTCACCGCTGTCCGCAAAAGCATCGGGCACGAACGGCCCGGGTGCAATCGGCGGCACCTGGATCCGTGCAGCAATCCGGAAGTTGACTCCGTCCGGCGCGTACTGGATGGTGTTTTTTTCGGGGCCATCCAACGCGACCAGCGCGGCCACACCGGATTTCCAGGGCCACATACATGTTTCGTGGCCGGAGTTGAGCACCGGATTGAGCGGTGATTTCTGGAACGGACCCAGGGGATGATCGGCCATGGTCACGCCCTGCATACGTAACATGTATTCATCGCCTCGTTCAATAGGAGCTCCCTTGTAGTAGATGAGGATCCTGCCGTTGTGAACGATCGGGCAGGGATCGTTGATCTTGATGTTGTCCCAGGAGCCGGGCGGCCCCCATGGCAGAAACACCTGCCGGTCGCAGGCGC
>JADFHU010000450.1 GCA_022567055.1 Planctomycetota bacterium | reverse complement strand
GTAGTCATAGATCCGTGGTCAGTAGTTAGTTGTTGGTAATCAGTTGTCGGTTTGGCTGAGACTGATTATTCTGTCACTGATTACTGATTACTGATTACTGATTACTGATCACTGATCACTGATCACTGATCACTGATTACTGCTTTCGCCACTGCCGGTCGAGAAAGGGTATCTGGAGAACAGAGCATGCTTGCAGGGAAATGGTCTTTTGCCGAAGCGGCGATCACGGACATCGGGCGTTTCGCCCGCTTTAATTGGCGTGCGACCGGTGCGTCGTTAGTGGCATGTTCGCATCGCAGCACCTACGCACTGGTGTGGACGCAGATGAACATCATCGGCGTTCGCAGTGTCCCGGTGATCATGGTCACCGGAGCGTTCGTCGGCATGACGCTCGCCATTCAAGCCTATGACCAACTGGCGACGATGGGATTTGAGGAACGCCTGGGTGTCCTCGTCAACATCTCCGTGGTCAAGGAACTGGGGCCGGTCCTGGCCGCCGTGATGCTGGCCGGCCGCATTGGGGGCGCCCTGACGGCCGAGTTGGGGACCATGAACGTGACCGAGCAGATAGACGCCCTACGCAGCATGGGCACGGACCCTGTGCGCTATCTGGTCGTGCCGCGGGTCATGGCCTGCCTGTTATTGACCCCGCTGCTGATCATCTATGCCGACCTCATGGGGGTGGTGGGCGGCGCCATGGTCAGTCTTCTCCACCTCGGCATCAACAGTCGGGCTTACTGGGATTTCAGCGCCTATGGCATAGAGTTGTGGGACGTCGCCATTGGCGTCACCAAGGGATTCTTCTTTGGCGCCGCCATTGCCATGGTGAGTTGCTACAAAGGATTCACCTGTCGTGAAGGGGCACAGGGCGTAGGGCAGGCCTGCACCGAAGCCTTCGTGGCCAGTTTTACGCTGATCCTGGCGATCGACTTCGCCATTGCCTTCGTCGCCAATGCCGTCTATTTGACCTTCTGGCCCATGCGAGGCCTGGTCTGAAGGTGCATGGCTCTGAAAGGGCGCCGCGAGGCATGCCATGACTGAGAAACAGGAGATCGACCGGGCCGCCGACCCGAAGAAGCCGCTCATCGAACTGAAGGGGATCTGCAAGAC
The DNA here is from genome assembly GCA_022567055.1 of Planctomycetota bacterium. GTDB lineage: Bacteria > Planctomycetota > Phycisphaerae > Sedimentisphaerales > Anaerobacaceae > JAIPFM01. The sequence goes on along the minus strand of JADFHU010000450.1, from coordinate 4,184 downwards.
CTTTGATCGTCGAGTCGTGCTGGATGATGTCTCCCTGGCCGTCGAAGAGGGTAAGACCACAGTCATCATCGGTCCCAGCGGCTGCGGTAAAACGGTGCTGATCAAGCATCTCATCTGCCTGTTGAGACCGACCGGCGGTGAAATCTATTTCCGCGACCAACGGATCGATCATCTCAGCGAAAGAGCGCTGGGCCCGATTCGCACGCACTACGGATTCCTATTCCAGGCGGGTGCCCTGTTCGATAGCCAAACCGTCTTCCAAAACATCGTCTTTCCCATCCGGCAGCATCGGCCAGAGACGGACATGTCTGAGCTTGAGCAGATCGTCAAGGCGAAGCTGGCCATGGTCGGGCTGGACGGCTTTCAAAACTACTATCCCGCGAATCTGTCGGGGGGGCAACGCAAACGCGTGGCCTTAGCGCGGGCGGTCGCCATGGATCCGGAGGTCATTCTCTATGACGAGCCGACCACGGGACTGGATCCCATCCGTTCGGGTATCATCAATGAGTTGGTGCTCAAGCTCCAACGTGAATTGTCGGTCACCTCGGTGGTGGTGACGCATGACATGAACAGCGCCTACAAGATTGCCGATCGCATCGTCATGTTGCACAACGGCAAGATCGTCGCGGATGGAGATGCCGACACCATTCGCAATCATCCTCACCCCATCGTACAGCAGTTCATTCACGGCGAAGTGAGCGACGAGGACCTGGCCGTCCTGCGGATGAGCGGCAAGGTGGCGCAGACCCAGTTCTCACCGGAAGATTTCGAACCCAGATCACCCTGATGTTGGTGAGAGGCGAAGGTTTTGCCCAATGGAGTCGGTTTAAAAACGAAATCCGAAACTCGAAACTCGAAACAAGCACGAAATACGAATGACTGAAATTCTAAGGGACCGGCAAGAAATAACTTGGACAATTTGGGGTCCAAGTGTGCCCCATATTTGGTCGCGCCGATTGAGCGAAACCACAGGCGTAGCCGTTCTACGTCGAGGATTTTGCGATTGAGAAGCGATCAAAGATGGGGTGCAATTGGGCATTCAAAAGTCCAAGTTATTTCTTGCCGGTCCCTAAGTACGATATACGCACAGGAGTTTCAGTATATTCCACTCGGATGCTCACCACTGTAAGAGCCCTCGAATCGCTTGGCAAATGAAAAGTTGGGCGGGCGGCCATGCGCTCCTTCTGCCGTGTACCTACCAGCTTGACGTGGTGGGGCAGGGGCCTTACGATGAAGCTTAGGGACCGGCAAGACGTCGATATATGACGGAAAAGAGAAGACAGCCCACAGAGTTACCGTCGCCAGCTTGGCACTGAGATGTCTTGAATGAACGTTGACGCCTTGTCGGAGAAGGGAAACTGAAGTTCCTGGACTGAGATTCCGCCATCGCTGAACTCCGAGAGGAGTTACATGGTAATCCGGCTACTTGAAACTGCCAATGAAGATCTACGAGAAGGTAGGAAGTCTTACGAGAAGAATTCGGTGAGTAGAGCATGACAGATGACAGCAACATCATCCCAAATGGTCCGTTCCAAGGGAAACGGATTGAGTTGGCTCCTACCGAAGGTGTTGACCTTTTCACCGAGGCCGGAGAGGAATTCATGCAGCGGATCTTCGGACTTGAACCCGGTTCGTACTTGATCACCGATGAATCGAGTCTTGCGGACTTCGTCGGTGTTGACAAAGTGGAGTTGCCTGACATCCAGTGTAAGATTGCCGATGCGTACGGAGTGGATGTCTCCGATACTGGCTATGGGAATCTGGTCGAGATCTTCACGAGAAGCCATCATGCCAGATTCGGAAGGCCGTCGTAGAAATCAAGATACAACGAATTGTTGTTAGGAGGACTACCTCAATGATACCTCAACGAATCCGAGGACCGCGTTCGGTCATATGGACAGGAATCGTCTTTTGTGGCGTTATCGCCGTTGCATGGATTGTCAGCACGAATTGGGCTGTCGGTTTTCGCGGTCGGCTAGGCTTCGGGTTACAACATGGTTGCGTTGCAGTCATTCTAGATTCCACACCCTCCACAATCGGATGGGTGATGTGGAATACTGATCGTGTGGCGCTGGCGGAACAACGGCTTGCCGACGTGAGTTGGTGGTTCGTTCATCGCCAAGGCCCTGGATGGAGATGGTTGGCGATTCCGCTATGGATACCATTCCTGTTGATCGCTTTGACTACCGGAATCTACCGGTATCGAGCTCGCATAACTTCTGGCTGATGCTCGTCGTGTGGTTACGACCTGCACGGTGCGATCAAAGCAGGCCGTAAAGCTTGCCTGGAATGTGGTTCCATAGCACCCGCCAGTTAGCGGGATAGGGAGCCCCCTCCCACACTACAAATCGACTGAGCTCGTCGAAGTCCGGACATGCGGGTCCGCATCCGGCGGTTCGGCTGATCAAGGCAGACCAGGAACTGAGTTCTGACAATCCAAGCGACTTCAAGCAAGCATACATCGAATGCAATGATCTCTCATTTGACACAGCTTGTCGCCGTCTTCTTGTTGACTCACTCTTGGACATTCTCCAAAAGGTGTACCTGTTCTGTCGGAGCTTTGGACAAAACGATCGCCACAGACACTTCACCTTCCGGTGCAATGTGCCCGTGAGGTACAAATACCAAATCTCACTCTCATTTGCGCAAACCATTCGGCTGGGCGCCGTTCGGGCCTTCAGACGCGATCGGTACCAAGGCTGCAGGACGACGTATGTTTTCTCTAGTTTACCGCCTGCTTTCGCGACGGTGCCACAGTATCTCTGCCACACCTGGGCACTGCACATGACTTAATATGCCCTCGACTCGACTGAGCTCGTCCCAGGGTGCTGACTTCCGTTACGCGGTGGGTTCGCCATGCGGTTCGCTCAGTCCCGTCGGGGACACGCAACGGATCTCCCGAGGTAAGTCCGGCGACTTTCGATGCACAACTGTCGGATATACCCAGATACGCACAACAACGGATAGAGGACTTCGTCGTGTGTTGCCGACTCGTCCCATCGTATCTGAGGCTGATCCGCTTGCTGTTGGTCAGCTCGCATCTTCGGAGTCTCGCTACGCTCGCTTACCTGCCTTAGGCTTCTTTCAGGTTGGCGCTACCGCGTCTCTCCTGCCCCAGCTAGCCTTCGCCTCCGCTAGGGCTGGATCGAGACTTTAGTTTGAAATATGTGTCATTGCATGCCATACTATCACTCTATTAAGTCGCCGGGCATGCCCGGCACACAACACAGAGACACCATGTCGACCGCCCTCCATGATCTGCGATACGGTTTTCGAACCTTGGCCAAGAGCCCCGGATTCACGGTAACTGCAGTTCTATGTCTGGCCGTGGGGATCGGTGGCACCACGGCGTTATTCAGCTTGGTCCATGCCGTTCTGCTTCGTCCCTTGCCATTCGGGAATCCTGATCGATTGGTTGTCCTCCGCTCAGAATCTCCGATTCGGGGCTTGCGCGATTATCGTGTCTCTGTGCACGACTTTCTGGACTACAAGCAACAAAACCAATCGTTTGACGGGATGGCGGTGTATGAATGGCACCAAATGGATCTGATCGGTGAGGACCACTTCGAGCGACTGCGGGGGCTCTTGGTGGCCAAGGACTTCTTCGACGTGTTACGCCTGCAACCGGAGCAGGGCCGTAGTTTCGCACGCCACGAACTGGAACGGACCAGCCAAGTCGTCATTTTGTCACACGGCAACTGGACGCGCCTTTTCGGCGCCAACCAGGAAAGCATTGGCGGGGATATTCGGGTCAACAGTTGGAAAAATTTCCCCGATCCTGGAACGGAGACGCTGTCGGCCGTGTCATGGATGTCAATCCAGGCTTTTCGGCAGAAAAGCTTCTGTCCATGACAATTTCGTTGCCCGGGAATCAGACGCCATGGGAGTATAACTCAACCTTTTGCAATCAGGTCCGCACGCAGGTCGCCAGCATACCTGGGGTCGAGTCAGCCACTGCGATTCGTGGAGGTCCCATGAGTGGGACGAGAATCGGATTCGAAGCGGGTGACGTGGAAGTCGCGGGAAGGCCCTTCGATCCCTTAGATAAAGGTCCCCCAGGTTTTATCCATGTGGTTGCTGATGACTACTTCCGCACGATGAAGATTCCCGTCCTGCGCGGCCGCGTACTCACCGAGATGGATGCGGCTGGACCGGTGGGCTCCGTCAAAAATGTCGTCATTAAT
>JADFHU010000449.1 GCA_022567055.1 Planctomycetota bacterium | reverse complement strand
AATCGCCAAATCCGCGGCGTAGGGCAGCTACGCCTTTGGTTTCGCTCAGTCGGGCGAGACAAAATATGGACCACACTTGTACCCCAAATGTCCAACTTATTTCTTGCCGATCCCCTATCGTTTGAACAAACACCCTTAAGCCATGAAAACAAACAGGAACTGCCGTCCGTCCCTGTCTCTTCTGGCGCTCGCCGGGATATTCCTTGGTGACGCTTCCGTCAACGCTGACAAACCGGAAGTCGTGCAGCCGAATATTATTTTCATCATGGCCGATGATTTGGGCTATGGGCAGCTGGGCTGTTACGGGCAGGAACTCATTCGGACACCCCACGTCGACCGGATTGCCGCGGAAGGAACCCTCTTTACCCAGTTTTATGCCGGTCATTGCGTGTGCGCGCCTTCGCGTTGCGTTCTGATGACCGGCTATCATACCGGCCATTCCTCCGTGCGGATCAACGGGGGCGGTTCGGCATTGCTGCCGGAGGATGTCACGATCGCAGAAATCCTCAAACAAGCCGGATACGTCACGGGTTGCTTTGGCAAGTGGGGTTTGGGAGATGCCGATACCACCGGAGCGCCGAACCAGCAGGGCTTTGACGAGTTCTACGGCTATTTGCACCAGGTCCACGCGCACTTCTATTATCCCTGGTTCCTTTGGGACAATCAGGAGAAACACGTCCTGCAGGAAAACGAGGGCCAGCGCCGCCGCCAGTATTCCCACGACTTGATTGCCGAACGGGCGCTGCGATTCATACGCGATCACCAGGAGGAACGTTTTTTTCTCTATGTCCCTTTCACCATTCCCCATTTCGAGTTGCTGGTTCCGGGAGATTCCATGAAGGAATATCGGGGGCTTTTTCTCGAACCACAGCCTTATGTGGGAAATCATTACGCCTCACAACCGGAGCCTCGCGCGGCCTTGGCGGCCATGATCACCCGCATGGACGGGGATGTCGGCCGGATTCTCGATCTGCTGAAGGAACTGAACATCGACGACCAAACCATCGTGTTCTTCACCAGTGACAACGGTGGCTACCTGGCCGGCTCGAATCTCTTTAAGAACAACGGCCCCTTGCGGGGGGGCAAGGGCAGTTTTTATGAAGGCGGTATTCGCGTCCCGCTGGTTGTTCGTTGGCCGGGACGCGTGCCCGCTGCCAGGACCGATGACCTGCAATGGGCCTTCTGGGATATTCTGCCCACACTGGCAGACTTGGGCGGGGCCAACGCGCCAGAGGGGATTGACGGCATCTCCTTTGCGGACAGACTCCTCGGCACAGCGGGGACCGCTCCGGAGCGTTTCCTCTATTGGGAGAAACAGCCTCAGAACAGGGGAGGCCGCCCACCCTGGTCGGTTGCCGCACGCAAAGGGGACTGGAAGGTCGTCCGATTAAAACCGCGTCTGCCGCTGGAACTCTATAATCTCAAAGAAGACCTCGGCGAAACCCGCAATGTTGCCAAAGCAAACCCTGAGGTTGCGCAAGAGTTTGAGGATTGGTTGAAGACTGCCAGAGAGACCAGCCGAAGCTATCCGAGCGAAGAACCGAGTTGGAGTTTCCCCCCACTCAAGACAGGCTACGTAAAATGAAACCCTCGATGAAAATCTCCAGAGCAAGAACCACCCGCCTGTTTCCCAAGAAGGCGGCGTGGGTTACCCTCATTGCGTGGACGGCCTCGTGCTCAATGGCGATCAGCCAGGAAGGACTGCTGCTCAAAGATTTCAATCCGAAATCTATGTTGAAGGTAGAGGAAACCCTGGTGGAACGCGCCAAGTTTCCCGCGATTGATATCCACGGGCATCTCGCACGCATGGATCCGGAGAAAGCCCTCCAAATCATGGACGATTGCAATGTCCGTGTGCTTGTCGATTTTGACGGACGGTGGGGCGACATTCTGGAAAGGCAAAAAACCAAATACCGTCGCTGGCCCGGGAGAGTCATTCACTTCACTCGATTGAAATGGAGCGCCATCAATGATTCCGACTTTTCAGAACAAATGGTCGAGCAGCTAAGAGACTCGGTCACGGCCGGCGCCCGTGGCCTGAAGATCTCCAAGGCGCTCGGCTTGTATGTCCGGGACGAAACCGGAAAACTGATTGCCGTCAACGATCCCCGATTGGATCCGGTCTGGACCGAGTGCGGCAAGTTGGGCATTCCGGTCGCCATTCATGTGGCCGACCCAGACGCCTTCTTTTTGCCATTAGACAAGAACAACGAGCAGCATATTGCGCTGAGCCGTAATCCACTCTGGCATTTTCAGGGCAAGGATTTCCCGACGAAGGACACTCTGTTGGAGCAACGAAACGCAGTCATCGCGCGTCATCCGGACACAACTTTCATTGGGCTGCACGTCGCCAACCGTCCCGAAAATCTTGCTGAAGTTGGGGCGCTTCTGGACCGATTCCCAAACTTTCACGTCGAATTCGGCGCCCGGGTGAACGAATTGGGTCGGCAGCCGTATACCTCGCGAAAGTTCTTCCTGAAGTATCAGGATCGCATCCTCTTTGGCGTCGATCGCGGCAGCATGACGCGCTTCCATTACCGGGTCTATTTTCGTTTTCTCGAGACTCAAGACGAGTATTTTTCTTACGGCGGAAACCTCGGGCGGTGGCGCATCTACGGCATTTACCTCCCCGATGACGTGCTTGAAAAAGTCTACTACCAAAACGCCGCCAGACTCTTAAAACTGGACCCAAATGAAATTCGCTGATCTGCTGCCGTCGCAGACGCTTCACCCACTTCCGACCCATCAGATTTGCGACCGACGGCCTGGGCCGGTAAAAGACCAACGAGTGCTCGAATCAAGGAACCTGCGTGATGAATGACTCACCGTCATCTTCGGACTCACGCTCAAAGTTCGTATGGACGCGCTGGGGATCGAAGCCGCGTTGAAGTATCCGGAACACGATGCCGGGTATCGGTCGATCTCTCATTTCTTTGCCGTAAAATTCTCCGGAAAACCAAAATAATCGCGCCCTCATATTTTCAAGTTGTTTCCTCCTGACTATTTCCCTAAAATTAATCCATAATCGGTATTCAGGGAGCTTACATAAGCCATTAGAATAAAAACAAGTTCGAAGTATTGCGTAGGACACTATCAGTTACATCAAAATGCCGATCAGTCATTGCAAAGCTGCTCGGAATTTACGAATTGTTGCAACAGCTCGCAGATCTTTGTTTCGAATAAAGTGAATCCGATGACTAACCAGCTAGCCTTAATCGTCCTAACTCTTTCGTTACAGACAGTGGTTTCCACCATCGCCGCCGCAGAACCGCAACGCCAGAACATAAAAGCCACCCTGAATGGCTCCAGCGCGTTCGCCAAATCAAATCTGCACGTTTGGGCTTACGAGGAATATGACGCCGTCAAACGTACGCCGGAGGAACGGGCGCGATTATTGAAGGAACTCGGGATAACCAAAGTGGGCTACATCTGCCGTAACGCGGCGAGGGTCGCCGAGTTCGAGGCTTACGTACAGGCATATAAAAAAGAAGGTGTTGAACTCATTGCGGTATGGACGCCCGTCAATACAGAGAATCCGCTAGAGGAGCCGCAGATCAGCGGCTTCCTCGACGTCGTCGATCGCCAAAAGCTCCGACTCCAATGGTGGCTTACACTGGAGGAAGATTTCAATGATTTACCCGCCGCTAGCCGGGTAGAGCGGGCGGTGGCACGGCTCCGCCCGCTGGCGGTTGAGGCAAACAGGCGCGGATGTCGGCTCGTCACCTATGGGCACGGCCGAACAAGGTGGTTCACCCAATGCGAGAACCAGATTGCCATCCTGGAAAGGCTGAAGGAAGCGATGCCGGCGGCTCAGCTTGGTATCGTGTACAACTTCCATCAGTCGCACGCGCAAATGGACCGACTGGAGCAGGTTTTCCCGCAGCTCAAGCCGCACCTGGTCGCGGTAAACCTCAATGGGATGCACTCGAGCGGACCGCAGATTGCGACGCTTGGAAATGGAGACCGCGAAAGGGAGATGATCGAGGTTATTTTCAAGTCCGGTTGGCGGGGACCTGTGGGGATCATCGGGCACAACCGTTCGGCGGATGCGAAGCAGACGCTACAGGCGAATCTGGATGGATTACGCTCGATCTTGAAGGAGATCGGGGACGAGCCCGGCTTGGCCACGTATTGAACCCATCGCTTGGAAGTCATCAACAAAAGAACCCGATACCATGAACGAGTTTCTTCCTTACCTACTCTGCATTTCGGCTTCGCTCTCGGCGGCGTCACAGGCCGCCTCGGATACGGCCATCGAATACCCCACGCTCAGCGACGACAGGCTGCAGGTAACGCTGTATGCCGCGGATCCAGATATCGTCACCCCTATCGGCGCGGCGGTCGATGATCAGGGGCGATTCTACGTGATCGAATCCCACACGCACAATCCGCCCCGGAACTATGCCGGTCCCAAAGGCGACGTCATAAAGGTGTTCGAAGGCGAGCGGGAGGACGGGCGCTTCCAAAAGATGAGCGTGTTTGCAGATGAAATCTTTCAAGCTCAAGCCCTGGCATTCGATAAAAACGGCACGCTCTATTGCGTTTGCACCCGCGAGGTCCTCATCTTGCACGACGAGGACGGCGATGGCCGATCGGAGGCTCGAACGCGGATTTTGCATTTGGATCCTTATGAAAAGAGGGGGAATCCGCATGGACAGATGCAGGGAATTGCCTTCTCGAACGATGGCTGGCTGTATGTGGGGACCGGCACCACGAGCGATGATTGGATCGGCAGTGATGGGAAACGCCTTAGCGTCGGCCCCTATTGGGGCGGGATCATTTCCCGCTGCAGGCCGGACGGAACGCATCTGGAACGAATCGCCTGGGGGTTTTGGAATCCCTACAGCATCGCCTTCGATCGTCATGGCAGATTACTGGCCCTCGATAACGATCCCGATCACCGCGGTCCCAACCGACTCCTCCACATCGTCAGGGGTGGCGACTACGGATTCAAGCGTACATACGGCCGCTATGGCTTGCACCCCTATCAGGCTTGGGAAGGCGAATTACCCGGAACGCTGCCGATGATCGCTGGCATCGGAGAAGCTCCCACCGCCGTCCTAAACGCCAATGATGCGGCCCTGCCATTGGATTATCGGGACACCATCATCGGCGCCACCTGGGGGGAGCACAACCTGACCTTGTTCCGACCGGAAGCAATTGGCGCGTCGATTAGCGCGTCGTCGGAGATCATGCTCGCAGGGCAAGGACACGACAATAAGACGTCTCCATTTCGCCCTTCAGGTTTGGCGGCAAGCCCGGTCGACGGTGCGATATACGTGAGCGACTGGATGCTCATTGACTACACG
>JADFHU010000448.1 GCA_022567055.1 Planctomycetota bacterium | reverse complement strand
CCCGCCTCTAGCGAAGTGTTGGTTCAAGGTTAAAAGGTTCACCGTTCAGGGTTGTTAGGAAGGCTTTTTCAACCAACCGTGAACTTGGAACTTTGAACCTGTTTTTGCAAAAGCGCTATTCCCGACGGATCAACACGGCCCAATCCTGCCGGGCCTCTGCCGGAGGATGGCCGAGGGCCACCCTACCCGGTCCTTTGACCGTGGCGATGCTGCCTGACTGAAGGGTTCCACCTATACGGGGATTGTACCAGTCGATCCTATAGGTCCCGGCGCCTATCTTAAGGCTGGTTGTGCCACCCCCGGGTAGATAGACGGCATAGACGGTATCCGGTTTGGCGAGTACCAGCGGCCCGGATCCGCTGGCCGATTCGTTGGCGGGTGACATCTCCCAGAAGGGCAGGTAGTCGTGAAAGAACGCCAGGGCGTGCCGCGTTTGATCCCACATGATGTCACGTGAGCGCCAATCTTCACAGTTGATGTCCATGTGAGCAAACTGATGGCCAAAATACCATTCCACACCGGCCCCGCCGCCCATGAGATTGCCCCAGAGACCCTGTTTGCGGGGAATATCGTGGGTGGGGTCATCGGCGTCGGGGACGACACCGTGACTGGCCTTGGATTGCTCATCACAGAAGATGACCCACTTCCTCCCTGCCGCATCCGAGCGCCGGCGCAGGACGATCACCTCACGATTGTAGTTGGCCATACTGCCCTGGATGGAGGTGGCTTCGAAATTGTCGTCTCCCAAGAGTCCATTGTAAAACCGCAGGGCCTTGTCATTGTGTGTGTGCACGGTGATGGGATGGTCGTAGGGATCCAGGGAACGGATGTAGGCGGCAATCTCTTTTCGATCGGCGTCGGGCGTATTGTTTTCCTCGCCGAGGTTCCAGGTCAACGCCAGGTGATGACTAAAACGTGCCACCAGTTCACGGTAGTACAGCCTGCGAACCGGGTTCAGTCCGGCGGACCCTCCTAGATTCCCATCGTTCTCCGTCTCCTGCGTCACCACGTGCAGCATGATCCCCAGGCGGTCCATGTGATCGAAGATGATCTCCCACTGATCGAGTTTGCTACAATCGAATCGCTCTCGCTCCTTGACGTCCGACCACATCCAGGTGTCCCGTCCATCGCCGCCGTCTAGATTATAGGTCAGGAAATAGACGCTGTTCATCCCCTTGCCGGCCAGGTAGTTCAGGGCGCCGATGATCCCCTTGCCCTTGCCGTCGCGCCAGGTGGGATCGCCCGCACGCCAATCCCGCAGGTGGGGCCGATACTGGTGAATGAAACCACCGATATGGCTATAGCTTCCCGATCCGGCGTCGGCATCGTAGGTGCCGTCTATCTCATCATAGGCCAGAAAGTTTTCCGGGCTGTCCGCCCCGCCCTTGAGGTAATAGGTGCCACTGCCCGCAAAACGAAGGTGATGTTTGTCGACGTATTGCAGTTGACCATGGTGACGGAAGTCACGACCGCTCTTGTCCGTCGCGCCAATAGCAAATGTTCCCGTTCGACCACTGTAGTCTGCCACGGCAACGTCACCCTCGATGAATGAAACACGGTAAGACCAGCTCCCGGTCTTATCCGGCGACAGGTGGGCCCGCCACCTGTTCCCTCGATCCGCGGAACTATGGGCGGCATTACCATCTGCTGCGAAGTAGCCGGGCACCCTGTATGTAGGAGATCCGGACGCATGACGGAAGGTCACCCACATACGATAAGCGGTGAAGGGATTGACCGAGGCGCCCGATTCCTGGGCCAAGGGTCCGTCCATGGTCAGCGTCACTTTGTGCCACTGCTTCAATTCACCACTGATACGAATGGCATCGTCGCCGTTTACCTGTCGGTTAGGACCAGCAGCACCGCCAATGGCAGGCATCAGTAGAAAAGAGAAAATGCCCAAGCGGATTCCCATCAAGACGACACAATTGGCCCTCCCTGCTGGGCTTTGTCGGAAAACTCCGTCGTCGGCCCGAGAGCGAGCAGTTTTTTCGCCTGGCAAAGACGGCGAAGCAGGCGATATTGGTTTTATCGTCGATGCAGCCGAATGCAGCCAGGCGGAAAAAGGGCCGCTCGAAGCCAGATCGAGTTTTCCGACACAGCCTAATACTCTTCTGTAGCCACGACAACGACGCATGAGAATTCTCCTTTGCCTGATGCTACAACGCCGAAAAGACCACAGTCAAGGCAATTTAACCTGTCTGACCCCTGTCGAGAGCCGATTGCTTGGACCTAGCGCGCGGCACATCATTCCTCCAGATTTCCCAAGTATTCCGTGCCAAAACAATCGGAATTCGGTAGATTAAGCGTATGTACAGCAGGCTCTGTCTGAAAACTCAGTTTTTGATCATCAGCGATGGGGCAGTTCAGCCTCTGGAGGAGGGATGGACATCCAAGGGCGGGTAACGAGTTAGGAGGCCAATCATGCAGAGAACCAAAGCCTTTACCCTGATTGAATTGCTGGTCGTGATTGCCATCATTGCGGTATTGATGGCCGTTTTGATGCCCTCCCTCCAGGCCGCCAAGAGGCTGGCCTCCTCGTCGGCCTGTTTGTCGAATGAGAAAACGCTGCTCACGGCGTGGATCATGTATACCGACGATTTCGACGGCAAACTGGTGGGCAATGGCGCCTGTTACGATGACGGCCATGATCGGACACCCTGGGTGTATCGGCCGAAGAATCCAAACGGTGGCAATCTGGCCAACAATCCAGCCCCGCCCGACATCACGATGGAGGATCGTTTTCGAGGCATTCGCGCCGGCGCGCTGTGGAAGTACGTTGAAGACGTGGGGGCCTATCACTGTCCGGGTGACAACCGCAAGAGTACCCAGGCACCTCCCCGGGACTCCTGGCGCAGCTATTCGATCTCCTATGGCTTCGGAAAAAACTACGGGCGTGGTTATCGCCCTTACGAGTCCATGTCTGAGATCAAGCAAGGCGGACTCTACTATGTCTTCGTCGAAGAGGAACACAACGGCAGCCGTTACGGCGAGAACGAGGGAGGCTGGCACCTGCTCGGCGTCGAGGATCCACGCCATCCCAGCGCCTGGCAGTTTTACGACCCGCTGGCCTCCTATCACCTGAAATCGAGTACCTTCGGCTTTGCGGACGGCCATGCGGACCGTCGTCGCTGGATGGACAAGCGGACCTTGGAGTTCATCGAAACCAACAAGACCATGGCCGGTACCCACTCGGGCATCGCTACCCCCTCACCCGACAACGAAGACCTGCGGTGGTTGATCGAACACTTCATGGCGGACGATCGCAGGTGACTCAATCATCCCGTCGATAAAGCACAAGAAAACTGTTAGGTGCTCTAAAGCTCCGGAAATGGAGAAATGCCGGTAGCACTGTGCGAGGAGCAAGACGCATGAAGAGACGAGGATTCACGCTGATTGAGCTGCTCGTCGTCATAGCCATCATTGCCGTGCTGATGGGGATTCTCATGCCGGCCCTGAGCAGAGTCCGCGAGCAGGCCAGACAGACATCCTGCGCCAGTCAGGTAAGACAACATTGCCTCGCGTTCATCATGTATGGCGATGAAAATAACAACAAGCTCCCCCTCCCCGATACACCGGGCGGTTGGCTCTGGGATTTGGATGTCGATGTCGTCAACTTCATGCTCCAGTCCGGCATGACCAAGGAGATGTTCTATTGCCCTTCCAATCAGGCCATGCACCCGAACATGGATCACTTCTGGACCTTTAGGGCCCAGGTGGTCAGTGAGAAAAAGCTCACCGGCAATTTCATTGTCTCCGGTTACTGCTACATTTTGGAAATCGCGCCCGGCAGGGGAGAACGTCCTACGATGCAGACCGATCCCCACGGCACCAAGCTGTGGTTGAAGACAACCCAGGAAAAACACCCTGCTCAACGCGAGCTCACCGTCGATGCGACGATTTGCGCCTGGGACCAGCAGAGCGCCGCGTTGCCCAACGGGAATTTCGGCATGATTGCCGGGGGGACATTGGGACAAGTGCAGTTATACGACACAGCCAGTCACCTGAAGAGCGACGCTCAGCCCTCGGGCGGCAACATCGGTTTTCTGGACGGTCACATGGAGTGGCGCAAATTCAATCCCAATTGGAACGAACCTGAGTTCGAGGCATCTGTGGACATCCTGAAGCCTCGCTACGGTGGCAACCGGAAATTCTGGTGGTAGTTATGCGGGGCCTTAATGCATCTCTACGTCACAGGCGCCAATGCCACCGCGATAGAAATTGAACTGAACATTGGGGTGGTCTGCCAACAGGGACATGGGCACGGCACTGTCCGGGATCTTTTTCCCAATCATCAGGGTCGTTAGCCGCTGACCGAAGGGATTGTCATGCGTCCCTGCCTGCCAGATAGAAATCTTCTCCGCTTGCCAGGTCTGTACCGGTCCAACGGTAATGGCCTGAGTGGGGATACCTGTCACGACGCCACCCCCGCTGGTGCGGGCATTCTGCATGCAGGTGACCGGATGCAGGTCCACAATACGCGTGGACAACTGACGAAACTCATCGGGCGTTGGGGGCACGTCCTGATAGGAACCCATACGCCGCACCGGATCATTAAAGGCCCAGTGCTTGATGTCTCCCTGCCCTCCCTGCATCACCGCGCAGCGTACGCCCTGCCAGCTTTGGACGTAGGTCGAGGTATCAGCCTTGGGAAAGTGCAGGTTGGCTTCCGGCATGGCCAACTCCGGATGGATCCTGTTGAAGCACAGCTCCCGATCGGCCCTTTCGAAAGACAGCGGATGCGTCGGCGATACCTCTTTGCCGTTGAGAACCCATTCATCCATACCCCAGAAGTGTGCATGCTTGAGATCGAGATCCAGTTCGTTCACCAGACGAGCCACCAAGGGCAACTGTTCGGTCGGCCCGATGGGCCCGCAGATTCCGACCGGATCGTCCGCCGTGGCCTGCCGCCAGGCTTGAACGTACTCCAAAGCCTCGGCCGTGGTGGGCGTGGCCATATCGCTGTACCGCGCCTGATTGTGAAACTGCCAAGTGTAGCCCCAGGTCATCACTCCAACCGCCACTAGGGTAGCGGCCAGTGGTACCAGGCGGTGGGTGAGCTGCTCTAGTCCTGGCCGCCACCAGCGGAACACGACCCAGGTAGCGCACACGTAAAATGGAATCGCCATCAGAGTCGGAATTAAATGGATTTGTCCCATAGATTAAGATTTCTTCACCATCACGCAAGCCATCTTCATCGGTATCAGCCTGGTATCGAAGGAGATCGAAAGGCGCACGCTCTACAGTCTCCTCCCCAAGCCGATCTCCCGAGAGCAGTTCATTCTTGGCAAGTACCTCGGTCTTTTTCTGACCTTGCTCGTCACCGT
>JADFHU010000017.1 GCA_022567055.1 Planctomycetota bacterium | reverse complement strand
GAAGCGTTGAAGAAGGTCACCGAGGCGAATGAGGCGAATCGGTTTGTTCTAGCAACCATGGACCGCCTGGAACGAGAGTTCAGGTTTGAAGTCAGCCAGTTCAGCTCGGGATCGGGCCTATCCTCACCTAGCTTCGTCAAGCCAATTGAAGATCCATATATCCGACTTGTCCACGCCCAGGATGCACCGGATCTGGAGAACCGGAGTGGTGATCTCTTCGCGGAAGGGTCCAATCTTCGGATGGGGTTCGCTACCCGAGGCACCATCCGCGACAGATATGCCTTCTACGTTCGACCTGAGTTGCGATCGCCCTCTCTGGATGGAAGAGACGCGCAGATCCGTGAGGGCTATGGTAAGGTGGGACTGGGAAGCTTCGAAATCCAGGTGGGGCGGGATTCTCTCTGGTGGGGCCCAGGGTATCACGGTGGGCTGATCATGACCAACAATGCGCAGCCCTTTCCCATGTTTCGTTTCTCTAATCCGAACCCTATCTTGCTGCCCGGCGTGTTCCGACGACTCGGTCCTGTCCGAGGCGTTTTCTTTCTCACCAAGCTTGAAGCGGCCCGGGCTAAGCCGGGGGCACGCCTGAGCGGTATCCGACTGAATATGAAACCTCGGCCCAATGTGGAGGTCGGGTTCTCGCGTACGATCATGTTTGGGGGTAGCGGCAATGCGGATATCGGCATGGGTGATTACCTACAAATCTTCTGGCCAAAGAACATTCAAGGCGAAGAGAATCAACTGGCTGGTTTCGATGCCTCTTGGCGGACCCCCCTGCCGGAATTCATCCCGGCCCGGTCGCTCAAGCTCTACGGGGAGTTCGTTGGGGAGGACTCGGCGGGATTTCATCAGTTTCGGCCCATTCTGGGTGCTGTCCTCAGTGACATCTTCCGAACCGGACGGACGGACCTCCGCTTCGAGTACGCCAAGACGTTGGTGGGAAAGTTCCCAAATACGTTCTATAACCACAGCATATTTACCTCCGGTTATACTTACGAAGGTCGCGTGATCGGGCACCACATGGGGGCTGGGGCCAGAGAACTCTTTGCCAGAATGACGCACCGCGTGACGCCAGACCTCATTCTGGGAGTTGAGGTCAGCCAGGAGACCATCATGAGCTTGGACCCGAGGGCGGTCACGGGCCAGTTCGGACTCGACTTGACCTGGTTTGCCCCGGGCAACTTGCTTCTCAAGGCCGGCTATCGCCATGAGAGTTACCTAAACATTCCATTGATGAGCGGTGACAATCAGATCTTCGATCTGAGCGTTCTTTTCGAGTTTTGAACTCCGCCCTGCGATGGTGGAGCCCCTCTGCTAGATGGCCGAGTGACCCATTCAACAGACATACTGTACCCCAACGTTGCACAAATATCAGGGTATGCCTTCGGCATACAAGGGAAGTTTTTACCACAGAGAACACAGCCCGGCCTTCGGCCGGAACCAAAATGATGACACAACCACGAAGGACACGAGGAGCACGAAGGGAGCAACTCCCGTTTTTCTTCGTGTCCTTCGTTTCTTCGTGGTGAAATATATCTTTGTGCGAAGCACAAACAATTATCTGGAAAATATTTCAAGTTCTTTCGACCTTGTAATACAGACCGGCCCTCGGCCGGAACCAAAAAGAGTTTGAACCACAGAGAAAACTGAGGGCACAGAGAAAAGAAAGAGGAAAGCAGCGGCGATAGCCTCTCTGTGGCCTCTGAGTTCTCTGTGGTAAAATACCGTACATATGCCGAAGGCATATGCTGACGCTAAGCAACTGATTCCAAAAGGGCTACGACAGCATCAGTAACATTATCTGGAAAAGAATTCCAGTTCTTGCGACCTTGTAATGCAGAGAAGCTATCGCCGGAGTCATTCTCTTGCCTTTGTCTGTGAACTCTGTCTCTCTGTGGTGCATCATACACCTCACCAAAGGTGAGATCTACAACCAAAACACTCATGTGTTCCATACAGGCCATGCTTTGTGAATATCCTCTCAAGAGGTTTTGAGTGTTCAAGTTTGCAACCTGAGGGTGTATTGGTTCTGGGGTGTCTTTGAGGTGATCTGTGTGGAGATCTAGATGCAAGGTGGCAGGATAGACGATTCTCAACAGGCGTTCTAACTTTACGCGCCTGCGGCGAAGTAGGTGCTGGCCCGTCGGTAGCGCTCCGGGGTGCCGATGTCCAGGACAGGGCTTGCTCCTACGTAACCAAAGCATTCCTCACTGACCAACTCAGGGAAGATCTCATGCTCTAAGGACGTCTTGCGATCCGCCGGGATCTGTTGGAGGATGCTCTTCTCAAAGAGATAGATGCCGGCGTTGATAAGGCCGGGTCTTGTGCCCTGACTCTTTTCGACAAAGGTGGTGATCCTGCCGGCTTCGCCGACCTCGATCCGACCGTAGTCTCGAGTGTCCTGCGAACGTGCCAGGAGGATTGACAGGAACGCCCGGTGAAGATCGTGAAAGCGGCAAAAGGCCTCAAGGTCGACATCGCAATAAGAATCACCATTGGCGACCATGAAGGGATTGCTGTGAATTCGGTGTTCAGCATTCTTGATAGCGCCTGCCGTGCCTAGGGGCCTGTTCTCCTCTGAAATGACTATGCTGAGGTCTGAGTATCGATTGGCAAAATGCGCTTCCACCGAATCTGAGAGATGGCCCGTGCAGAGCACAAATCGTCGAAATCCAGCCCGGCGAAAGTTTTGTATCAAGATCTCCAGGAAGGGACGATTCTCAATGAGGGCCATCGGCTTGGGACGGTCACTGACTACCTCTCGTAACCGTGTGCCAAGTCCACCGCAGAGAACAACCACATCCACTTGGCTCGGCTTCGTGTTCATCATTTGTGGCATGGTTCAAGGTTGTGGGTTCACGGTTCACAGGTGAAGGAAAAACTGATTCATGGCTTCTAACCGTGAACCGTGAACCAAAAACTCTAGTTCGGTATGTGGTTTATGGCTTCGGAAGCATCGTGAATCCTGCAAAACTGTTACCTAAATTTGAACCATGCCTCATTTATGCCGGTGTGAGAGGTTCGACGTTTGCTGACCTCACTTCCTCGGCATGCCAAGCCCGTTGCCGGGGCGCAGGAATCGAAGCAA
Organism: Planctomycetota bacterium; assembly: GCA_022567055.1. Classification (GTDB taxonomy): domain Bacteria; phylum Planctomycetota; class Phycisphaerae; order Sedimentisphaerales; family Anaerobacaceae; genus JAIPFM01. Next base: position 15,702 of record JADFHU010000017.1, on the reverse strand, counting down.
TGTCAATGTGATAGGGCTCCTCAGGGGCAAAATAGGTAATCTGGCTGCCTAACGAGTCAAATCGAAACGGGACATGAAGCAACTCGTGAAGAGCCCGTTGAATCAAACGTCTCTTGCGCGGGGGCGCGAATAGTAAGAGGAAGCCACCGCCGCCGGCTCCGCACAGTTTTCCTCCAACCGCGCCGGCATCAAGCGCCGTTTGATACATGCGGTCGATGCTGTCAGTGGTCACGCGACTGGAGAGCGTGCGTTTGAGCTTCCACGATTCATGCAGAAGTTGCCCAAACTCCATGATATCGCCGGATCCGTTGAGGATGTCCGTACCCTCGTATACCATTTCTCTCATCGCCCGCAGTTCCGCGGTTTTGTCTTTCGTGTTGTGAATCTGCTCGGTGACGATTTCGGAGGCGGTACGGGAAAACCCTGTGAAGAAGAGGAGCAGATGGTTCTGAAGTTCACTCAGGCGTTTCGGGCTAATGGTAATCGCTTGAACGATGAAGTCTTCTTTGCCGTTGAATTCGATCCGATTGAGTCCCCCGAATGTGGCGGCCACCTGATCCTGAGACCCCACGTTCTCGCGAATGGCGTCCTGCTCGACGTGGATGGCCTCCGCAGCCAGGCGTCTTTTCCCCACCATCTTTCCCTCCAGGGCATAGAGGGCATTGAGAAAACCGACGGTGAAGGCAGAACTGGATCCAATGCCGGACCGACCCGGAAGGTCGCTGGTATGGACCATTTCGATGCCCTGATGGATGCCCAGAAAACGCAGGCACTCGCGCACGGAGGCATGCTGGATATCGTCGATATGGCATGCCTCTTCACGAAGTCGGTACCGAATCAAGTACTTGTAGTCAAAGAAGGGGGGCAGATAGCGGCAACTGATGTAACAGTGCTTGTTAATGGAGGTATTGAGCACCGCCCCACCATTGTCCCTGTACCATACAGGATAATCTGTTCCTCCTCCGAAGAACGAGATTCGAAAGGGTGTTCGACTGATGATCATGTGTCACCTGTTATAGTGTTAGGGGCCGGCCAAGGCACTTGGTCATTGTGCAAAAATAACTCACCGGTTTTCCATCTCATCTTCACGCCATCTTCGTCCGTTCCTCAATCGCGAATCCTCAACGTAGAACAGCTACGCTTCCGGCTTCGCTCAATCGATCACGAACGAATCTGACGCAAATCTGAGCGTAAAACCAATGATTTATTTTTGCACAACTCCTAGGTATTTTCTTTCAGAAAACGGTCGGTCGTTTCCAGCAGGTAGTCCAAGTGTTCTAGAGAAAGATCCTGGTGCACGCCGACATGCAAACCATGCGTGCCGATGAATTCGGCGTCGGGAAAATCGCCCCTCTTGTGTCCCAGGAACTCATAGCCTCGACATTGAGTGGGGATCGAGGAGAAGAGATCCCGGGGGTCGATACGGGCCTGGCTGAGATAACGAGAGAACTCGTCACGCGTAAAGGGCGCTTCTTCAGCCACGATGAATGGCATGGCATGCGGGCCCAGTCGCTCATGGGCTTCCTCGGTGATCGTGTACAGATAGGGCGAAAAGGCGTCGAAGCGATCCATCAAATAACGCAGATTTCGCCGCCTCTTGGCAACGATTTCCTCATAGATTTCCAGGTTCCCCAGACCAACGGCGGCTTCCAGATCATTCATGCGTGAGGAGAAGCCCATCCGCTCGAAAGAGAAGCGCATATCCCTTTTCCCATCCCCAATACGCAGCATCTGGGTCGCATCCGCCCTCTTGAGCACGCCCCTTTCAGAGTCTATGTGCCGGCCATGGACCCGTAGCGATAGCAACCTGTCGGCGTACTCTTCATTGTCTGTGGTGATAATGCCCCCTTCTACCGTCGAAGTGATGTGGGCAACATAGAGGCTGTAACAGACGAGATCTCCCCAAGTCCCGATGTCACGGCCCTGGTATTGGGCCGCATGGGCTTCGGCGGCATCCCCCACGACCAAGAGCTTGTGCCTCTGGGCGATTGCGCAGATGGTGTCCATTTCGGCACTCTTGCCCATCAAGTGGACGGGAAGAATAGCTCGGGTTCTCGCCGTCACTTTGTCTTCGATTCGATCCGCCCGGATGTTGAGCGTGTGTCGATCCACGTCGACGAAGACCGGTGTGAATCCGGCGTGCAAGACGGCGTGTCCGGTGGCTACGAATGAGAGGGCAGGCACGATCACTTCGTCGCCACGTTCGGCGCCCTCATCATAGAGCACTGAGAGAGCGATCGCCAAGGCATCCGTACCACTCGACACCGCCACGGCGGCCTTGGTACCGACGAGTTGGGCATACCGTCGCTCGAATTCCTGCACATAGTTCCCACAGGAGACCCGGCCCATCTCCAAGGCCTGCATGACGAGATCCTTGGACCGCTGCGGGATCGTGATGGTGCCGAAGGGATAGGACAACATGGGGGACCGATCACTAGGCTCCACAGGATCCGTAAGGGCGACCGTCGCAGGCGGCCGACTTTGCTTTTCCACTTCAACAGGGGACATGAGAGACTCCGTTCATTGTTGTTCCTGTTTCCACTTGCCGGTCCCTTTGGCCCATTTCAACCAGGGACACGTCGTGCTGTTCCTTTTCAAAATAGCAGACCTTCTGAGTATATTCCTTCGGGTTGTCGAGGAACCAGGCCCAAGTAAGTTTGAGGCCGTCGAGCAAGCTGGTGGTGGGTCGATATCCTAGGGTTTCCTGAGCCAAACTGATGTCCAGCAAGCGTTTCCGCACGCCAGTGGGCTTCGTCGCGTCGAATGCATACTCAAAATCGATAAAAGTGTTGAGCGTTTCGACCAACTCCCGGATGGTGTAGGTACGCCCGCTACCGATGTTTACAAAACCGGAAGGAGTCCCATGCCAAAGTGCCTGCACTATCCCCCTGGCCACATCTTCGCTGTAGACAAAATCGCGCTCGCAGGTGCCATCGCCCCAGACCACCAAGGGATTTTCGCCTTGGTGTATGCGGTACATGAGTGAGGGAATCACCAAGGCATGATCGGGATGGAAGTTGTCCCCCGGACCATAGACATTCGGCGGTCGGACGACGGCAAAGTTATCCAGTCCATGTTCGACTCGGTAGGCGTGGATCTGGGCCTCGGCCATGCGTTTCGCCCAGCCGGCGAAATCCATCGGCGTACTCTCCAGTTTGTACTCAGATTCCTTAAAGACGCCCATATCCTGATAGGCCCCCACGGAGCTGGTAAAGACCACTTTCTTCACGCCGTTCAGCCGGCTGGCCTCCAGCATGTTGGTGTTCATCTGAAGCATGGGGACCAGGTGGCTGGCAATCTTGGTTTTCGCCGACTTGACCGATGCACCGATTCCGGCGATGTGAAAGACATAGTCTATGTCCCGGGTGACCTGTTTGCAGAACGCAAACTCAGTGAGATCCCCATAGACGTGCTCGGCCCGATCATTGACCTCGAACCGGTCCAACGAAACAACCTTGACCTGGGCCCCCGCCTCTACCAGGATATCGACGACCTGGCGTCCAATCAGACCCGTGCCGCCGGTCACCAGGACGGTGGCGCCCTTGAAGTGCTCCAGAATCGCTCCAAATTGCATGATGGGTTTCATGAGTTGTTTTCCGGGATGTGAGCGTCAAACGCGCCGCAAATCTGGGCGGTGAAGGTCAGGCCGAGGGGCGTAATCTGAATGGCGTCATCGGTGACGTGGACGAGTCCATCCTCCACATGGGCATTCAGGCGCTGCAATTCTTTGGTAAAATAGGGCTTGAACTCAATGCCATACTTTTCCTCCACTTCTTTCATCTCAACCGACATGTAGCAACGCAGGGTCTTGATGACATGCTGCCGCAGCTTCTCGTCGTGGTTGAGATGGTGACCCTTGGCCACCGGAAATCGTCCCTGTGCGACGGTCTTTTGATATTCATCAATGGGCGCAATGTTCTGAACGTAATAATCCTCTGTGATGCGACCCAGACTGCCTGCGCCAAAGGGGATCATGTCCAGACAGGGCGCGGGTCGATATCCCAGGGAGTTCCAGTGCATGGTCTTGGTCCGCAGCGCTTCCACCAAATCGTCGCCGGGCAGGGCAAAATGGTCAAACCCAATCCGTACATAACCGGCCTGCAGCAGCCGCTCGATGGCCTCGCCAAACATTTCCCACTTCATCTCCAGGCTGGGAAACTCTTCTTCCTTCATGTGCCGTTGGTGGGGTTGAGCGTCCGGACAGTAGTTTAAGAACATCAGCATGATTCGGTCGGGGGTAAACTGCAGCGTCAATTCCAGTGTCTTACGGAAGGACTCACGTGTCTGCCGGGGCAAACCACACAGCACGTCAAAGTTGAACCCCACGAACCGGCCTCGAATCTCGGGCGTGAGCAGATTCTCCAGCAGCTCCACCGGCTGGATCCGTGCAATCGCCCTCTGTACCTTGGGGTCAAAGTCCTGAATCCCAAAGGAGATCCGATCGATCCCCTTGCCGGCATAGTACTCCAGGTCCTCCGGTGTCACAGTCCGCGGGTCGATTTCTAGGGAAAACCGCAAGAGCTTATCGCGGCTGGTCAGGGAATAGATGCTGTCGATGACCTGATCGAACTCCGGTCTCTGCAAGATGGTCGGCGTACCTCCTCCAATATGAATCTCTCGCACGTCGGGCGTGAAGGAGATCTCTTCGCAGAAGTCACGGTACAGCTTCATTTCATCGCACAGGCTATGAATGTAGCGCTGAATGCTGGGGTAATCTCGGGTAATGATGGTATAGCAGATACAAAACAGACACTGGTGTTCGCAAAATGGCACGTTGACGAAGAGCATCTGCGAACCGCCTTCGTCGGACTTGGCCAGCGCTCGGTAGGCCCCCTTCACGTCCTCGTGATCAAAGGAGGAGGACCAAAGGCTTTTGTGAGGATACTCGTTGTAGGTGTACTCATGGGTGTAGTACTTACCCATCAGATGCTCGGGAGGGATCCGATTGTCTGTCAGCAGAGTCGATGACATCAGAGGCTCCCTCCGGCAAGGACCGCTGCGGAGGCCTTGCGCTTGCGTTGCTTCTCGGGATCGACATCCTGAATTCCCGCCGAGCGGGCCCGCCGCGATTGAAGCTCTTCAATCAATGCATTGAAACGGGCGCGAGCGACATGCAGATCATCCAGACTCAGAGCATAGGGTTTGATGAAGAAACGATTGTAGTTGGTGTTGAAGAGGGAGTCTGACTTGTACAGCGTGGTGGGGTCCAAATCCACCAAAAGCCCGTCTTCTACGGCCTGATCGTGAACCGCCGTGCCGGCGAAGGGCACGATGTTTTGCACATAGACACGGTCGACATCGATGCGTTTGATCATCTCATACGACTGTTCGAGCGTTTCGAGGGTCTCTTCGGGCATGCCCATGATGAAGAAGGCCTTGGTATAGAGGGTTTTGTGTTTCTTGCAGGCATCGACGACTTCGTAGATCTTTTCACTCTTGAGGTACTTTTTCATGGTTTTATTGCGAATGAGTTCCGAGCCACTCTCAATCGCCAAGGAGACACGCACCAATCCGGCATCGACCAGGGCATCGATAATCTCTCCATCCAGTGTTTTGAGACTCACGCCATTGGGCGTCTCAAACTGAATATCCAGATGTCTCTTCTTGATCTCCGCACAGATCCCCAGCGTCCGCTCCTTGTTGAAGGTAAAGTTGTCGTCCATGAAGGAGAAGTGATTTTGGCCATATTCCTTATAGACCAGCTCGATCTCGTCTACCACATGCTTGGGCGTGCGCGCCCGCCACTTGGGTCCCATCGCCAAAAACATGGAGCAGAAGGTACATTTCATGGGACAGCTACGACTCGTTATGAGGGGAATGGAGGTGCCAAACTCGAGCTGCTTGGGATTGTGCCAGTGTGAAGTGTCCACGTAGTAGTCGCTGATGTTGACCGAATCGTAGGCTGGGAAGGGGATGGTATCGCAGTCTTGGATGAAATTCTTTTTGTGACGTATGATGATCCCCCCTTCATGCCGGTAGGACAACCCGTCAATGTGGCTGTAGTCCGCGGAACGTCCGGACTTAAAGGCCTCCACGAAGTCGATAATCGTGTCCTCGGCCTCGGACATGGCGATCCAGTCGAAAGTGGGACAGTTCTCCAGGATCTGTTTCGCATGGATGGTGAAGTGGATGCCACCGACAATGATAGGAATGTCGGGGAACCGCTCCTTGCATTTTATGGAATAGCGATGGGTATCGGGAAAGTTGCCGGAGAATAGGCAGGTCAGTCCAATAAGATCGGGGCCGAAACGAGAGATCGTGTCGAGCAGTCTTTCGTCGTGCGCTACGCGGGCGTCCTCCACATCTCCGATGTCGATGACATTCATATCGAGAATCTCGATTTCTTCCCCATGGGCACGGAGAGCGGCTGCGAGATAGACCGAACTCAAGGGAATGTAGTATTCCCGATTGTAGTAGGTCACAGGAACGGGCGGGTTGACCAGTAGTATTTTCATAACACATCCTTTTTCTGCTCGGGGCAGGCTTAAGGGGCCGGCAAGAAATAACTTGGACTTTTGAATGCCCAATTGCACCCCATCTTTGATCGCTTCTCTATCGCAAAATCCGCGACGTAGTACAGCTACGCCTGTGGTTTCGCTCAATCGGGCGCGACCAAACCTGGGGCACACTTGGACCCCAAATTGTCCAATTTATTTATTGCCGATCCCTAACACAATCAAACGCACTTCTCTGTCACGGCTACATGGTGTTCAAACCGCTTTCACTCAAGCGGTTTTGTAGTTCCACGTAGTTTCCTACGATCTGCTCATTGGTGAGGGATTTCCCCCAGGGAGTGACCTCCTCGTATTCGAAGGTCAACTCGGGCACTTCCTCGTCGTAGCGTCCATGCATGTGCCGTGTGTTCTTCCAATCCTTGCTGACGGCCTTGATCCCAAAGCGCTTGGGATCCTGATAGATAATGGTCCCGGGACGCATGGTCAGTAAGGACAAGATCACCAGGTCGGGATCGGTTTCCTGCACAAAATCCCAGCTCCGCTGGACGATGTCGGGCGGTTCACCGGGCAGCCCCAGAATCATGTAGAGACGGACTTCGATACCATGCGCTTTGAGAATGCGAATCGTCTCCTTGGCGCGGGTCAGGTTGATTTGTTTGTCAATCGCATCCAGCGAGATCTGCCAGGCACTCTCCACCCCTAGCCCCAAGGCCACACAGCCCGACTGACGGGCCAACTCGGCGATCTCGGGGGTGACCCCGTCGACGCGACACTGTCCGCGCCAAACGACATCACAGCTACCGATCGCCTCCAAGTGCGTAATGGCCTCCTTGCGGCGCATGGGAATACCAATCTCATCCAGGAGGCTGATGCCCTGAATACCATAGTCACGCTTCAAATACTCGATTTCCTCGACGATGAGATCGGGTCGTCGATATCGAATTCCAGCCCCTTTGCGTGTCTTTTCCATGGCACAGAAAGCGCACTTGTAGGGGCAGCCTCGACTGAACAGAACCGTTGTCCCCCTCAGATCTTTAAAAGAGCTGTCCCGTTTGAGGCTGAGCATATCGGTACGAGAGACGTTTGATTTGGCCAGAAAGTTTCTCCGCGGAATGGCGTACTCGTTCACATCAACGCCCTGGGGATTGCTGTAGAGTTTCTGCAAGTCGTTACGCTCAAAGTCCTCGATGGCCCTAAAGAGGAGCTCCTCACATTCCCCGATAAAGATCGCATCAAAGAATTCTTGCATTTCTTTGGGGAATTCCTGAGCATGCGGGCCTCCCGCCAGATGGACCGCCTGGGGATAGTTTTTGCGGAGGCCGGCGACGAGCTCAATCTGTTCATCCACATCCAGCGTGTAGATGGACTGAAGAAACATGTCACACTCCGGGACGTGGTAGAGGGCAAACCTCCGTTCGATCCCCCTCAGGTCAATGAGCTTCACCTCGACCTGAGCGCCGAGACGGTCCTCCAACAGGGTCAAGAGATGAAAGTGGGTGTGCGGGTCCCCTTTAAAAGGATCGAAGAGATAGTGACTGCTGGGAAAGATGAATCCGATTCGTAGCATAGTAAAGCCCCTAACCCCTAACACAGATTCGCGACAGTCGCGTTCTGTCGATACCATTGTAGGGTGTCCTGGATGCCATCATCCAGACTCACCCGCGGCTGCCAGCCGAGAAGATCCCTGGCCCGGGTCGAGTCCAAACAGAGACTTGTGTTGACCGTGGGCTTCTTTAAATCATGTTCAACGTGGAGACGCTTTCCGGAGTGTTGGATTATTTTGGCGACGAGATCCTTCACCTCAATAACCCGGCCACACCCGACGTTGAACAGCTCAAAAGCGTTCTCCTGCCTCGTCAAGGCCGCGTCCACAAAGCGCGTCAAGTCGGAGACATGCAAGAGATCGCGACCCTGCGTACCGTCTCCCCAAATGACGACAGCCTCGCCCTCGGGTGTGGTCTCTACCTTGGTGATCGTCGCGCCGAAGACATGAGACCGTTCCAAATCATACTTGTCATAGGGCCCATAGATATTGGAGTGGCGCGCGACAGTAAATCTTGTGCTCCCCTGCCTCGCATAAAACTCGCACATTTTTTCATGGTAGACCTTTGTCCAGGCGCCTCCAAAATATCCCTCGTGCATGGGGGCGTTGGCGTCGAAATCGGTCTCCCTGACCGGACGTGGAGAGGAGGCGTACATCGTCGTGCAACTGAAGAAGACCAAATGAGCGACGCCCAAGTCAAACGCCGCTCTAAAGAGCAAGGCGTTCATGACGGCATTGTCCGTGACGTGATAACAAGGCGAACTCACGATATCTTTCGCACCCGAGGTCGTGGCAGCGGCCTGGATGACGATATCCATGCCCTCTACGACGCGCTGCACATCGGACTTGTTTGTCAAGTCCGCCGACAAGAATTCAATGCCGTCGTGACCAGAAGGCTCCGAGCGACAGGTGGTCCCAAAGACCTCATAGGCTTCCTGCTCGGCAAAAAACTCCGCGCAGTTCCGTCCAATGAACCCGGTCGCACCACAGATCAACATCTTTTTCTTCAATGGACCCGTGCCTCCTGATGCGTCTGCCACCATTGCACTGTCTTGCGGATGCCCTCTTCAATGCTATGGTCGGGTTCCCATCCGACCGCCCTTTTCAACTTGCCGCAGTCCAGGGCGCGGTAGCCGATGGTGGTCGGTTTGTCCTGGCTCCAGCGAATCTCCGCCGGTTCATGGTCGGCATACCTGAGGGCCCACTCGGCCACCTGCCCCACCGTGGTCTTGACGCCTGTCCCCACATTAAAGGCCTCGCATACCAGGCGATCCTCATCCGCCAGCATCACGATCGCCTTGGCAAAGTCGCCACAGAAGATCACGTCACGGACCACGTCCGGGCTACCCCAGAGTTCAAACGGATCCATGCGCTCGCTCGCCTTGCGAATGATGGCGGGAATGAAATTGCTGCGCTGGGAATCGAATTTGTCACGCGGCCCGAAAATGTTGGCTGCCCGCACCATCACGACCTCATGATCGAACTCCTCATGCAGATAGCGACACATGTTTTCAAGAAAACGCATGGCCTGAGCAAAACCGAAATAGGCCCGATGCGGATCTAGGTTGAAATCGAGTTCTTCTTCTTTAATACTCCCCTCGAAGGCCTGATAGATGACCGCCGAGCCGATGAACACAATCCGCTTGACGCCCTCTAGATGAAAAGCCTCCAACATCTGACGATTCATCAGCAGGTTCTCGCCCATGTGCTCGAAAGGAGAACACGTCGTATAGGCCGCCCCGCCCGCATAGGCCGCCGCCATGATCGCGCAGTCGCATCCTGCCACCATCCGTCGACAGTCTTCCAGGTCTCGGAGGTCGCCTTGGACATACTCCACGTCGTCGTAGGCGCAGTCGGGCTCCGTCTGATGGACTGCCGCCCGAATCCGAGTCGTCGGATACTGGGCACGCAGCGTCTCCAGCAGGCTAGTTCCCGTCATGCCGGTGGCTCCGGCCAAGAACAGAGTCTGGTTCGCTATGGACATGACTGCTGATTCCTAAGATGGATTGCTGTGAATCGACGGTGTTGCAGGCGTAGAGATAGGCCCCTCGTTTGTTCCCCCACCAGATTACCTCGCGACACCACTGCTCCCAAGAGGTCCAGGTGTCGGTCGTTCGATCGATCTCATAGTGGAACTGTCCTTGCTCGAGCGGCACACGGTCGCCCCGGAGCGATGCCCGGTAGATATCCCAAATATTATGGCGGAGATGAAGCTGTCGGTTTTCGGTTTGAAAGGGCAGCTTCATCAACTCTCTATTGAGGCTCATGGCGGCTTCCAACACCGACTCCCATTGGACAATGGACTTACGTCGCATCAGGTCTGCCAGGCATGCCGACGCCTCGCCGTAGAAGGCGTCCAGCCGATCCTGAGTGCAGAGCTGGATGAGCATCAACTCGTCGGCTGGCCAATAGATATTGAGCCACTCCCTAGATTCGCAAAACTCAACGTCGCCGGTGCGAATCGCGTGGGCCTTGTCGATAAAGAATTGGTTGATTTCGGCCAGGATCGGCGGGAGGCCCTCTTGGGTGAAGCGTTCCAAGAGGTCGCGATAACTCACGTCATAGAGCTGGTGGAGCAACACAAAAGGAATCTGGAGTAACTTGTTAAAGTGCAGCAGCCCCGTCATCCAGCTAAAGACCCGCGTCCTAACCCAATCCGACTGGGACATCGTACTTGTCCCGACAACGAGCAGCTGCTTCTCACGAATCGGGTTGTCCTCGACCATGCTCCCATGGATGTTGATGATGTCGGTTTCCACCGTCTCGAAGGCATAGCGTTCCTGATAGGCGGGGTCCCCCATGGCCGCGTTAGGCAGAATCGATAGATTGTTGAACTGGATGCGGTGGTGCTGTCCATGCCCAATGGTAAAGGCAATACCATCGACGAAGCTGTCATAGGTCTCCTCGGGCAGGGGCAGGATGATATCCGTGAAGGTCTCGATCTGCATGGCACTGAGTCGTTCCTGCGCCTCCTGGAAGGCCTTCGCGGGGATGTTTTGGCGATAGATCGCCTCCAGCGTCGGCTCATGGACCGATTGCAGGGCGAGGGCCACCCCTTTGCTTAGCTTTGATTCCCCCATGATCTTATAGATGGCATAGGAATTGTCGGTAAAGTTTTTCGTGCTCTGTACCGAGAGGGCCTTTGGGTAGCCATGGGACGCCTTATTGGCGGCAACGCGCTTGATGATGTCTATGTCCCTCTTGAGTATGCTGAAGTTCGCATCGCAGCAGAAAATGAACTCGATCTTGTGATCACTAAACCAATCGGCCTCCAGGTAGATTTCCTCTATATCTCGCCGAATCACCTTGTTCTTGGTCTTAGACCCCCAGTCACAGAAAGAACATTCAAAGGGACAGCCACGGTTGGTTTCCCAGAGACCGATCCACTGCATTTCGGGATGGGCCTCTATCAAGGGCTCAAAGACACCGTCCAGGAAAGGCGAGGGCACTTCCATAAAATCTCGAATACGGGGACATTTCTCTGTTTGCAGAAATTCACCTCGATCATTCAGGTAACTCAGAGAAGGAACGGCTTGCCAGTTTCGTTCGCCATAGTGTTCCAGTATGGCCTTGAGAACGCGTTCCCCTTCGCCGTGACAGGCCAAGTCGATGCATCGATGCCTGCGGAGAAATCCTTCGGTATCGGCATCGGGTATCTGAGGTCCTCCGAAGACCGTCAACACACTGGGATTTTGGGTCTTCAGGGCCTCGGCAATCGCCAGGGAGAGGCGGACGTTCCATACGTAGGTGCTGAAACAAACGACATCCGCGGATTCGAGTTGTTCCACGGCCTCTTCCACCCGAATGCGATCAAACACGGCCGGCAGGAATTCAAATCGATCGGCCGTCTCGAGGTGTCTTTGGGCGTAGGCCTGTAGCATGGCTACGGAGTAGGGAAGATAGCACTGATTGGCAAAGCTATTGTTGATCTGCACCATGCCAAGTTTGGTCTTCTTTGAGATTTTCACCATCTCATGACTCCAGACTTAGGTCCGCGCTCCACTCAACTGGGCGTCTGAAATGCCCACCGAGTCCTGATTCTCAGCCTTTTCCAGAAATGCCTGCCGCACCGTCTCGGCGATGCGCTCGGCACTGGGCGTCGAGTTGCGACTCGCGGGACTGATGCCGGAGGATCGGTCCTCGAGTCCCAACGCTTTGACCGGCTTGCCGGTTTGCCACATGAGGTTATAGGCCAGAGACTGCGCGGCCCCACAGATTTCGAATCCCGCATCCACCACCAAACCCATGCGCGTGTTGGCCAGCGCCTTGAGGACATGATCCGTCTTGAAGGGTTTGAGCCAGTAACAGTGGGCCACATTGCAGGTGATGCCCTCTGCCGCCAGAATCTCTGCCGCCTCCGCCAAATTGAAGCGAGCGGCGGAAATACCGACCAGTGTGACATCGGCGGGTTGGCAGGTATTGACGTATTCTTCGGTGTGCAGAAAACTCCCCCGGTGTTCGCTCACAAACATAGGGACGTCGTGAGACATGAAATCATCCCAGATCTCTTCATACTCACGCGGTGACATGGGCGAACAAATCCGAAAACCGGGCATGTGCATGAACACGCCGTGCAAGACACCCGAGTGGGTGCATCCCGCATGGGCCATGGCCAATGCCCTGACGAAGATCGGCGTCGTGGTCCCGAAGATTTCCTTGGACTTGGCCGCGTAATTCACCAGCGCGCTGCTGTTGAGCCACATGAAATCCTGAAAACGGATCACGATAATGGGACGGACCCCCGCGACCGCAGCACCACAGGCGATGCCCATGTTGCCGACGTCGGACGCTGGGAACTCGACAATGTTCTTACAATCCGGCACGGAGTTGTTGACCCACCCCACGGCCCTAATGCACTGACCAAAGAGGAGGCCGTCATTCTCTTCCAGATGGCGACGGGTGATTTCTTTTATTGTCTCTGCAACTGTTCTTGCCATAGCGCTTCTACAGACTCTTTAACTTGGTTTTCAATGGCCTCGGCATCGGGAACCTTGCTCCGGTACTCGTCCAGTCGATCCCACTCAGGGGGGCCGTCTCTGCCCACACCGGTATGCCAGAGGTGTCGGCAGGTGCGAATGTTGATAAAGGCCGGCAACGATTTCAGCAAACGCGTCACGGTATCATGGATCAGAATGGGGTCGTCATCGATGTTCGCCGTGGCGAGGCCCATGGATTCGGCGACATCGTAGACGTTCCAGTTGCGTCGGTCCTCAATGGGTGTCAAGATAGACAGATTGTTGTCTTCGCAGACATAGAGCACCGGCAGCTTGTGGGTCGCCGCAAAGCCGAAACTGGAGAGCGCGTAGTCCTCTTCTGCGGCGGCATCCCCAAAATAGGCCAGCGTGGGTTTTTTCGATGCGAGGGCGTATCCCGTGGCAATAGCGATACTCTCGCCCAGTTGTCCATGGTGGGCGTACATGGGAATGGCCATGTCCTGCGCACACGCAGAGCCCCCGCGTCCACCGCAGCAGCCTGACGCCAAGCCGAGCAGTTCGTCACGGAGCGCTGCGGGATCCCCACCGTGAGCCAAAAGAGCGGAATGACCCCGATGCTGTGTAAATACGGCATACCCCGGGGTTAGCATCGACACCGTGGCAGAGGGCGCTTCCTGGCCGACCGCCAGGTAGACCGTCCCCGGAGTCAACTTCTGCTCATAGGCCTGGGCCGCGTGCAGTTCAAAATGACGAATCAGACACATTTTCCGAAAAACCGTTTGAATATCCATGCATTGACCGGTCACGCCGGCATTAAGGACCCACACAACAATAACTTACCGCTTCTCCATCTCATCTTCAGGTCGTCTTTGGCCGTTCCTCAATCGCGAAAGCCTCAACGTAGGCACACTACGCCTCCGGTTTCGCTCAATCGATCACGACCAAATCCAACCTAAATCTGAGCGGATAATTCGGTAACTTATTGTCATGCACGTCCCAACTCCTATCCCGTGCTAAACCTTTCGAACAACCCCACGATGTCATCATCCGTGATGAATTTCTTCTTGGCGGCATGATCTTTAAAATATCGGGAGAACTCCTGAATGGTAGCTTCACTGTCACAGAGGTGCAGCGTTCTGAGTCGCTGCTCCAATGCGTGCTTTCCCGAGAGTTTGCCCATCAAGAACTGATAGCCCTGACGACCCACGTCCTGTGGATTCATGATCTGGTAGGTTTGGGGCGACTTGATCATGCCATCCTGATGAATGCCGGATTCATGCAGAAAGGCGTTTCGCCCCACCACCGCCTTGTTGTAGGCGATCGTCATCTTCGACAGTTCTTCGACCAAACTGCTCGTCCTCACGATCTCAGGCGTGCGGATGGGACCCAAATCACAGTGATAGATGTCCTCACGCATCTTGAGGGCCATGATCACCTCTTCTGTGGCCGCATTGCCGACCCGCTCTCCGATGCCGTTGACCGTGACTTCCACTTGGCCGGCTCCCGCCTGGACGCCGGCGAGCGTATTGGCGACCGCGAGTCCCAGATCGTCGTGACAGTGGGTCGATACCACGATCTCCGGGGGCAGACAGTTCACCACCGCCGACACCATCTCAAAGTAGTCGACCGGCGTGGCATATCCCACCGTGTCCGGCAGTTCAATGGTCTTGGCCCCGGCCCGGACGCAGGCCTGACAGACGTCCATGAGATAATTGAGATCGCTACGCGTGGAATCCTCAGCTGCGAATTCGACGTCCTGTATAAAAGTCTTGGCATAGGCCACCATCTTGGCAGAGAGGTCCAAGGCCTCCGAACGCGACATCCCGAATTTGTGCTTGAGATGGATGTCCGACGTCCCCATTACCACCTGAATCCGCCCCTTGGCGGCGCCCCGCAAGGCCTCGGCTGCGACCTGAATATCCTTCTGGTGGGCGCGGCACATCGCACAGACGGTTGTCTCATCACCAAACGCCTCTGCCACCAGTCGCACGCCCTTCACGTCATCTTCCGACGCAACGGGAAATCCCGCCTCGATGATGGGCACGCCCAGTCTCACCAACTGTTCGGCAATCCGGAGCTTCTCTTCGGGAAAAAAGTTTACACCGGGGGCCTGTTCCCCATCGCGCAGCGTGATGTCATTAACCAACAAAGACTTCATAGTCGCTCCTTACAGCTCGTTTGGTCAAAGCCGTCTTCACTTTCTCCAGGGCCCATTCGATGGTTTCCGCCGATTGCGTGAAGCAGAGTCGCACATGCCCTTCACCGAACGGACCGAAACAGTTCCCGGGTAGGACAGCCACGCCTGCCTGTTCGAGGGCAAAGTCGGCGAATTCCTCACTGCTCATGCCGGTACGACTGATGTTGGGGAACACATAGCACGCTCCCTGAGGCGCCACGCAGGAGACGCCGGGCAGCGAATTCAACTTCTCTACCATCAGGTCTCTCAACACCTCGTAGCGCCAGATCCGCTCACGCACACAGTCTTGGTCACCGGTCAGCGCGGCAATGCCGCCCTGTTGGATGAAGGGTGGCAAGCACGAAAACAGGGTCTGGAATAGGATTCCCAGCTTGCGAATCACGGGTTTCGGCCCAATGGCGTAGCCCAGGCGCCATCCCGGCATCGAATAGTTCTTAGCAAATCCGTTGAGAATGATGGTACGTTCGCGACACCGATCGAATACCGCCGGCGAGAAATGGCTCTGCTGTTCATAGAGCACCTGGGAATAGATCTCATCGCTGAGCAAATAGAGATCCTCCCGCTCGGCCAGTT
>JADFHU010000447.1 GCA_022567055.1 Planctomycetota bacterium | reverse complement strand
AGGCACCTATTTTCTTTTGGGCACCGAACTGTCGTGTATTTATAAAAAACATGAGATCGCACGGCGCATTCATATCTTAGTGTTTATGCCCGACATAAAGTCGGTTGAGAAACTAAATTTATATTTAGACTCCATTGGAAATATTAGCTCAGACGGCCGACCAATCTTGGGGTTGGATGTTGAAGAGTTAACAAAACGAGTACTTGATATAAGTGAGGATAGTTTTCTTATACCCGCCCACGCGTGGACGCCATGGTTTGCAGTGTTTGGTTCTAAGTCAGGCTTTGATAGCTTAGAGGAATGTTTTGGAAAACAGACAAAGCATATTTTTGCGATAGAAACGGGACTTTCATCAGATCCAAAAATGAACTGGACATTATCTTCTCTCGATACTATTGCACTCATCTCTAATTCAGACGCACACTCTCTCCCGAATCTTGGAAGAGAAGCAAATGTATTTGAGTTTGATACACCCTCATACTATACATTGCGTGATGCAATCAAAAATAATGACCCGAAGAAATTTTTATACACGATTGAGTTCTTTCCAGAAGAGGGAAAATATCACCACGACGGTCACCGCAAATGCCGGATCTCCTGGAACCCGAAGGAGTCGGCACGGCACGACAACCTCTGTCCCGTCTGTGGCAAGCGTGTCACCGTAGGGGTCTTGAATCGCATCCAGCAACTCTCCGACCGCGACGACACCGAGGATCGGCCCGACCGCCAACCCTTCCACTCCATGATCCCGCTCACGGAAGTCCTCTCCGAGATCCTTAGTGTGGGGCCCAACACCAAGAAAGTTTCGGCTCGGTACCAGTCACTCATCGCTGCGCTGGGGTCCGAGTTCGACGTGTTGCTGCACAGCGACCTGGATCGCATAGAGGCCACTGCCGGAGACACGCTGGCCGAGGCCATTAAACGCATGCGTCGCGGCCAGGTCCATGTCACGCCCGGTTACGACGGCGAGTTTGGCGTGATCAAGGTCTTTACGGAACAGGAGAGAAGGGCGTTTTCCAAGCAGGGCACCCTGTTTGCCGATGCCGTCTCCACGCCTCCCGCCAAGGCCCCCAAGCCCTCGTCTCTTATTGCAGAGTTACCGTCTAAAGCTGCTCCCGAGAAAAACCCCCTTCCCGCAGTAGCCCTGAGGCCTGTCGACTGGGACCCGAACAATCCCCTATCGGGCCTCAACGCGAGTCAACGCTTGGCGGCGGAACATCGGGACGGACCTGCCATCATCATCGCCGGGCCCGGCACGGGCAAGACACGCGTGCTGACCTGCCGCATCGCCCAGCTCATCAGACACCATGACACCCCACCGGAGGCCATCCTGGGCGTGACCTATACCGCAAAGGCCGCCCGGGAGATGCAGGATCGTCTCGACGCGCTCCTGCCAGGCGAGCAAAGCCAGGCCCTGACCATTTGCACCTTCCATGCCTTAGGCTATAGGATTCTCCGAGAGCAGTTGGGCGATCGGCTGCTGCTCATCGACGAAGAGGACAAGGCACGGGTGTTCAGGTCCCTGGGCTGTGACAGGCAGCGGATCAAGCGTATCGTGAAGGCAGTGACAGCGGCGAAGCAGCAGTTGATCCTGCCCCAGCAGCTCGACGATGACGAAAGCGGCCCGCTCTACTGGAACTATCAAAACGCCCTGGCCGAACAGGATCTCATCGACCTGGACGATCTGATCTTTCGCTCCGTGCGTTTGCTCTTGGAGAATAAGGCCATCGCAGACCACTACCGAGCCCGCTTCCAATGGATCATGGTGGACGAGTACCAGGACATCAACTTCGCCCAATACCAGATGATTCGCCTCCTGGCGCCGGAACCCACCAGCCACCTCTGCGTCATTGGCGATCCCAATCAGGCCATCTATGGCTTCCGAGGCGCGGATGTCCGTTTTATCCGGCAGTTCCGCGAAGACTGGCCGGACGCCCAGGCATTCACGCTGACCACCAGCTACCGTTGCTCCGAAACGATCCTGCAGGCATCGCGTCAGGTGGTGGGCAGCGCGGCCGCCGGTGACGCCTCGCTCTTGAAGGGCCTGGCCTCCGGTGTCCGATTGCAGCTGGTCGAGCAGCCCAGTGACAAGGCGGAGGCCGAGTTCGTGGCCCGCACCATCGAACAGATGATCGGCGGTCTGCGGTTTTTCTCCATGGACAGCGACATCACCGATGGCCATGGAGAGGAACGCACGCGCAGCCTGGCGGACTTCGCCGTGCTCTGTCGCACCAGCGGCCAGATGGCGGCCTTCGAAGAGGCCTTTCACAACCACAGCGTTCCCTATCAGAAGCAGGGCGCGCAACCCCTGTTCCGAGAGGAGCCCGTCAAGACCATCCTGAGTTGTCTGCGACTGGCGCTGGCCCCTGAGAACCGCTTTCTGAAGCAGGGACTACTGGAGGCGGGCGCTGTCACCGCCAGCGACCTGGACCAGTGGCAGATCCATCCCGAGACGCCGGCCAAGGACGCATTGGCGCAGATCATCGAGCCCCGCTTTGCCGTGGAACGACAGAGCCATGAGTTCCTATTCAGAGAACTCATGGAGTTGGCCGAACAGGCGGGCCGGTCTGCAGCCGAATTTCTGCGTTTCGCGCAGCTCGCCACCTCCGTCGATACCTATGACGGGCACTTGGAACGGGTCACGCTCATGACCCTGCATGCCTCCAAGGGCTTGGAATTCCCCTGCGTCTTCATTGCCGGCTGTGAGGAGGGGCTGCTCCCTTACCATCTCTACGAGGAACGCGCCGCGGATGTCGAGGAGGAGCGGCGTCTGCTCTACGTGGGCATGACCCGGGCACAGCACTTCCTCTATCTGAGCTGGGCCAAGTCTCGCCTGCTGAACGGCAGGAAGTATGCGCTGGAGAAGAGTTCCTTTCTGGACGCCATCGAGAGAGAACTCACCGAGCAGGGCAAGGGCGGCGCTCGAAAACGAGCCAAAAAACCGGACCCTCAACTCAGGCTTTTCGAATAGGTCGTCACACAGTAACCGTTCACAGGCATACTGTCTGCGTTTCCTGGTTCGAGCTTCGATCGAATTGTATATGTTAAAGGAAGGTTTGAAGGGCACGAAGGGCTGCCGCCTATCTGTAGCGGCCATCTGCCAGAGTAGGATCTTTAGCATCGGCATCATTCCTTGCCTATCTTCTTTTCTTCCCGTGCAAAATATTCTTTGAGCGAAGCTCAAAATAGTCGCATTTCTGTTCTCCTCTGAACCCCTTCGCCACACATGCAGTGCGACAAAGGCTGTACAGGCCTCAGCAAAGCTGATCGCCAATTCACCTGACAGTCGACAAACCAACCTACATATCAGCTCTTTTCCCAATCTGTCGGATTCCCTTGATGTGGAGAACTCGACCCTAGATTTTTGGGCCGAGAATGAGGATTCGAGATGGATTCGGTGCCATTTTTCGGTTTCAATATCCATGATGTGGAGAAGTGCTTCTCCCTTTTTAGTGCAGCATCGAGGATTTGGCGCCTTCGGTAGTCTCAATTTGTCGGTTCAATATTCGATGATGTGGAGAGATAATTCTTACTAAATCAATTTTATGCTATGACACTTCGATGCGACGAACAATTTGTTGTTGATTGCCTTGTTAACTCCTTAGGTGATGATTCCACGGTGGTTTGGGGGGAAGTTGTCGATGATCCTCCAGACGTATTAATTCAAGTTGACAATGTTTGTATTTCCCTTGAAATCAGCCAATTAACACCAATTTCGTTTGACTCGAATGGTAAGACAAGTAATAGATTCACCGAAGACACATTTGGAATAGATCTATGCAATTCTCTCGACACCAAGTACGGATCCCAGATATCTGACGGTAAATCGTTATGCCTTGTCCTGTATGTACCGGTATCCAATGCCAGAAAGTATAAAAAAGAACTTGATAAGGTAGTAGCATCACTGGTTAGCTCATGCCCTCCAATTGGAACACAACAGACTTTGAGCATCGCAAATGAAAAAGTAGAAATAGCCGTACATCGTGCAAGAGCACATTCAAACAGAAAAATCGTTGGTATAATCGACAACAAAAATTCAAATACAAATATTCTTCTTAATGCAACAAATATTCTACATGATCGAATCACAGAAAAACATGCTAAGTGTAAAGATCTACCTGGCTCCAAAGTGGCTTGGTTTGCTAGATGAGTATTGGTTGGCGGATTCCCAGATCTATCAGCAGGCAATTAAGATGTACACTTTTGAACATGTCTTCAACAGAATATTTGTTGTCTCAGGGGATGGGTGCGTAACTGACATTTATAATGATTCTAGCCAATCAAAAAAAGGCCGAACCACTTACCGTGCCTGTATTGTATGGGGACTCATTTTAGCCGGAGTGTATCTCATTATATACTGGCTCTGTAGTATATTCGGTACTCATTAGTACGACATCCCCTGGATAATCATGGTTGGAGCTAGTTATCCAGCAGTTCTCCTTGCGGAACCAGTGCAGACTATGCTAAATCTTCCGGAGGTGACAATCATATTGACATTAAGTGCATTCATGTATTTTGGAATTGGAATTTGCCTTTGTAGGCTGTTTGCTGCTGTGTCGCAATATAGGTATAACAACAAATTGAACACATAACCTGGCGATTCATTCCACCCTCAATCACTTCGCGATTTTCGGTCGAATGATCTTATCGTTCGGTGGAAGGAGATTCGATGAGTGATGTCGTTGACAGCGTTAGATGGCTATGGGAGGCTTTCCGAGCAGGAGGAAAAGGTCGCGAAGAATCAAAGATCGCAACGTCACTCAAAGTCCGTGAAGCAATCACTGAGACAGAAATCTACCTTATTTCGGTTAACAGAAACCAGAAAAGAGATTTCGATAGCGAAGCTACTTTGTCACGGAAATGGTCACTTGTGGCAGCCGAAGTGGCGCCAAAAGACGAAAATATCTTAAATGCTTGTCTTAGTCGCGTTACTGGGCCAATACTCCCAATAGCCCTACCGAGCAAACCTCAGGGCCCTTAAGAACTAAGGTTGTTGTGCCCTGGCTTTCGAGCCCACGCGTTCGAGCAATCTGAAAGTCATGCCTCCTCCAATGCCTGGACACTTTCATGTTTGGGATTACTTTACGGTTTCATCAAGCTCCAAGCCCATTTTCTCATATAGACTGCGCCGTCCCCTTTTGTCGCCCTTGGCAATGTCCCAGGCGATCTCTGCCACCCGTTCGACCTCTTCGCCGGGGACGACGATGACGCCGGTCCCGTCGGCGACCACGATGTCTCCGGGGCGGACGTAGTATGGGATTGGGAAGCGATGGCAAGGGTGGTTTGAACCGTAGAATATCCAACAAGGAACTGCAGAATGTCGAAAGGC
>JADFHU010000446.1 GCA_022567055.1 Planctomycetota bacterium | reverse complement strand
GGATCGTCGGTCCGAGCCCGAGCGAAAAGCCCCAAGGCGCGGAGGCCGAAGCAGGCGATGTTAGTTCTATCGTCGATGCAGGCCGACAAAGCCATGGGGCTTTGCAACCGGGCGAAACCAGAGCCACTTTTAAGACACCCTCTTAGTGTCTGAGTCTGCGGGATTATATCCGGCAGACTGGCGGGTTCAAGCGACGGCCCGCCGGGGAGGGACAAAGTCAGTGATCAGTAATCAGTCATTTAGTAATCAGCCACCCAACGAGAACGACCCACCGACCTACCGACCCACTGACCTACTGACCTACTGACCCACCGATCACTGATCACTGATTACTAGAGCCCTCCCATTGACCCGGAAACCGCAATTTTGCTAGAAGATCCTGCGCCCGGCGTCGCAACTCCGAAATGAAGTCCAAGTCTGGTTCAGTCCAGGTCACACTCCTGACCGTTGTCGTTGTCGTAATCGTAATCGAAACAGTGAATGGGCGCAATTAGGGGTATCGATTACGACAACCGCTGCGCTGATCACGACCACGAGGCATAGGCACACGGACTGGCACCTATGAGAGACGATTGGCCTTCTCGGTCTCGCGCTGCGCCGTTTTCTGCAGGACGTCACGAGCGAGACGCAGTTGCTCAGGCCGACTCATCGGACATTGATGCAGGTAAGCTCGAAAGAATCGAGCTCGGTCGGCATAGGTCACGTCATGGATGAAGAGATGGACCTGGACCAGGTTCTTCACGATCAATGCCCGCGGGACCCGCCTGAAGCGTCGCGTCCGTTCATTGTCCAATAGGCAGAACCGCCAGCCCTCCGACTCTTCCTCGATGTAGATGTTTCCCGAGCGCAAGTCGCCATGGACAATCCGCTGACTGTGCATGTAGCCGATCTCGGTTCCCAGTGCCTCCAGGAACGCCCGCTTCTTCGATAGAGTGCCCAGATGATTCCACCAATACTCGTGCAGAGGATGGGCACCCTCGACACTCAGGGTGAGGGTGGTGCTGGTCCAGCAGAAGGGAAGCCGATTGAGCAACGGCACCGACGCCAAAAGGGGCCTGCGCAATCCCACGGCCACTACCACCGGGCAGGAGAGGCCCCGCTCATTGAGTAGTGCCGCAGCCCGGAAGGACCGCATGGCGCGGCTCGAACGCAAGAGGTGTTTGGCGACGTCGATCGGTGAACGATAGAGGTAGTGTTTGAGATAGAGGCAGTAGGTTTGCTCGGCGGTTTCGACGGTTCCCCGATACACCTTGGCGAAGGGTGACGCCGCGACCGCCTCAAATCCGGCGCGCTGAAACGCCTGGGAGTTCACCACGACCAGATCTGCCAGGGCTTCGGGAAACTCCGGATGCAGATAGACCCTCCAGTCCCTCACGGTGAAGGATTGGTAAGTGCGTGGCGCCGGCGTCTCAGGCTTCAAGGGTCTTCTCCCTAAACAGTGCTCAAGTGGCTGCCCAGGACGATCTCCTTGATGCAGACACAGGGGGAGAGATGCAGCAGATAGTGGATGGTCTGCGCGATATCGGCGGGCTGAATCATGTCCCCAGCCGCTAACGACGTCCCCGCCTCGACTGCCATGTCGGTGTTGACCCAGCCGGGGCAGATGGCCGTCACCCTGATACCCAGGGGAGCCAATTCACGGTGGAGCGAGTCACTCAAGCCGACCAGGGCAAACTTGCTGGCGCAGTAGGTCCCCGACTCGGGAAAGCCAACCGTGCCGGCCCGCGAGGCCACATTGAACAGATATCCCGAGCCCCGCTCCTTCATCAAGGGAACCACCGCACGCAGCAGCACATAGGGGGCCAGCAGATTCACATCAAAAAGTGTGCGAACCTGGTCTGTCGGCGCATCCAATGATCCGTCCAGCCACTGCCCGGCATTGTTCACCAGCACGTCGATACGGCCATAGGTCTCGACGATCTGCTTCAGCGTACTCTGCACGGTCGCTTCGTCCGTCACGTCCAGAGCGCAGAGGTCGGGCGTCAAGGCCTTCTCCAGACTCAGTTTCAGGACAATTTCAAACCCGACCCGTTTGAGTGCGTCCTTTGAGCGGGCCATCAGGATCGTCTTGTATCCGTCCGCGGCAAGTCCTTCCGCAATCGCCCTACCGATCCCCCGACTCGCTCCCGTCACGATGGCCACTGGTTTGTCTATCATGCGTTGTTCCTTGGTTATTGTGGGTCTGTGGGTCCATAGGTCCGTGGGTCGGTGATCTGCCATCTGCCATCTGTGATCCTTTCGCTATCCTACTTCTTTTTATCTACAAAGATCCCGAGATCCAACACGCCGTATCCGTTGAAGCTCTGCCGGGCCGTCATTTGGATGGCCAGAAACACGGTCATCGCCGTACTGGCAAAGATGCTGACCATGATCGCGATCTGATACTTAATCGCGGGCAGGGGCTCGGCCCCTCCCATCATAACCCCGGTCATCATCCCCGGCAAAGACACCAGACCCATGGTGGCCATCATTGCCGTGGTCGGGGCCAAGGCCGCCGCAATCGCATCGCGCACAAAGGGCCTGACCGCCTCCGTCCAAGTGGCTCCCTGGGCCAGTGTCATCAGGTAGCGCCGTTCGCCGTCTCTGATGTCGCCATAAAATCGGCCAATCCCCACGATGTTGGCCCTGAGACAGTTTCCCAGGATCATGCCGGCGATGGGAATCGCAAACCGGGCCTCCATCACATTGGGGACCTGCAACACACAGCCGATGAAAAACAACAGGGGAATGGCCACCCCGAGCAGCATCGCCAAGAACAGGGGAAGGCAGAAACGGGACAGACGAAAGCCACAGCCACGCACCACCGAGACATCGGCCACCCCGATCATCACCATGATCCAGAGCAGGTTGAGCCACAGCAGGTCAAGATCGAATATAAGCTCCAGATAGATACCCACCAAGAGCAGTTGGCAGGTCATCCGCAGCAGGGCGAGCAGCACCTGGGCCACCATGCCCACACCATACCACAGCAGTATCGCCAGAGGCAGGAGCATCAGCAGGTAGATCAGGGCCAGGCGCAGTGGCGCGATATCGATCATGCGTGATCCTCCCCGGGGGTCACTGTCACGACCTGATCCGGTTGGCAGAGGTGACGCGGATCATGAGAGATCCAGAGCAAGGTCGCGTCGCTCTCGCGAAAAAAATCGACGACGGCCTGTCGACTCGGCTCGTCCAGCGCCGAGGTGGGTTCGTCGAGCAGATAGATGGATCGATGCAAGAGGATCGCGCCGATCAACGCCACCCGCTGCTTCTGACCGGCGGACAGGTGATGGACATCGTGGGTAAAGAGATCGGTGTCCAGCAAAAACCGCCCGAACAGCGACTCGATTCGGCCCCCCTCCACGACACCCTCCCGATTCGCCGAGAATCGAAAGGGCGCTTCCAGGGCCTCCGCAACGGTGCCACGACCGAGATCGGGCTCTTGCGCCAGGTAGCCCAACTGCCGACGAATGGACCACACCGAACGAGGCGTGAGTCGTTCTCCCTGTACCTGGATCTGCCCCGCTCTGGGAGCGACGAACCCCAGGAGGCAACTCAGCAGGGTGGACTTTCCCGACCCCGATGCTCCGCGGATCAAGACCCTCTGGCCTGCCTGGACCGAGAAGGTCATCCGCGAAAACAAGGGCTGCCTGCCGAACTGCAAGGACAAGTTTCTCACCTCGATGACGACATCCGTCCCCGTGGCATCGGCGTGTTGCCCCGTCAAAGAATCCGCTAGTAACATTCAATGCCCGCCACGATTGCCTGGGCGAGCCGCGCCTGGACCCGGGGATCCCGAAGTTCTCTTGCCTCGCGGTCGTGGGTCAGATAGCCCATTTCGATGAGCACGGCTGGGCAGGTGGTATGAATCAACACCTGGAAACCGGCCGAGCGAATCCCACGACCCGGGCGACCCGTCCCTGCCAGAGCGTCCTCAAGACACTGGGCTGCCCTGCGGGACTGAGCTGAGGCCCCATGGGCGATGTAGAGCGTAAATCCCTCGGCCGCGGGGCGGGGACTGGAGTCGGCATGCACACTGACGAAGAGGCGGGGCCGATAGCGGTTGGCCAGTTGCCAGCGGCCCTCCAGCGAGACGAAGACGTCGCTGTCCCGCGTCATCATGACCCGGTAGCCCAAGTCGCGCAGGCGGGCGGCCACCTGCCGGGCCACACTGAGATTGACGCTCTTTTCCGGATATCCCCAGAGGCCGGGAGCGCCGGGATCTTTGCCGCCATGGCCGGCGTCGATCATGATCGTGCCTTTGCCGGACCCCAGCCGGCGGGGTCTTTCGTAGGGGGCGGGACGGGTCACGGCGCGTCGCCCCATCTGTTGACCGATGCGTCCGACCAATGCGGACTCCAGATAGAGGACGCCGCGGCGGCGTTCTGTCGGACCCACGTAACCGGCGGCACGCCCGTTGACAAAGAATTGAGCCCCGGCGTGAGTGAACAGCAGGACCGTGTCGTTCGCATTGCGCAGTGTCACGGAAACCGAATCGTTGGCGCCGATGGTCAGTCCCAGGCGTGTGGCCAATTCCCAGAGGGCCAGAGAGGGTCGGGATCGAGAGCTTGGCTCCAGCACCTCCTGACGCTCGAGCGGCAGACGCTGACAGGACATGCCCAGCGGTACCAAGAGCACCACTGTCCACAGTGCAAGGCGACTTCCTGTTCTCCGTAGGTTGGTCATCAGTGTGCCCGATTAAAATGGGCCCATTCAAATGGGTTGCCTACCATACGGTATTGTCTGAGAATTGACTAGGAACTATCTGATAACTCCGCCATGCGCCATGCGGCTGGCGCGCCGCTCTAACAGAGCCTCTATAATCTTGACTTCCATACTAGGGAATGATAGTGTCGTGCCCATCGCTGTGATCGTTTCACAGGTTGACAGGCTTGTAGCTCATTAAATCACCACTCATTTTGGATAGGAGATATAGAAATGAAGAACTCACTCATGCCCCTGGCAACCCTGATGTTTCTCACCCTCGCCGCAACGCTTTTCCTGAGCGTCAACGCCACCCAAGAGGCGGAGGCCCACTGCCAGGTCCCCTGTGGCATCTACGACGATGGGGCCCGCATCACCCGGTTGCAGGAAGACACCGCAACGATCAAAAAGGCATGCGACTTCATCAACAGTTTTGCCGAAGGGGAGGCCACGCCCGTCGGGATCAATCAGGTCGCCCGCTGGGTCCAGACCAAGGAAGACCACGCCTCGCACATCATCAGCGTCGTCTCCGAGTACTTTCTGACGCAGAAGGTCAAGACCAAGGCCAAGGGGAGCGCCGAGTACGCCGCCTACCTCGACAGTCTGGCCAAACACCATGCCGTCATGGTCGCCGCCATGAAGACGAAG
>JADFHU010000445.1 GCA_022567055.1 Planctomycetota bacterium | reverse complement strand
TGCGACTGACGTGGCACCCGATCTTGTTCTTTCTTGGGACCGCAATGGTCGCGAAGCCGGTCGACACGACATCTACGTAGGGTCTGATCCCAACACGCTGCCCCTGGCCGGTAGTGTCACCGAAAGCAGCTTCGACACCCTGGCGCTAGATCTCCAATTGGGCGAGACCTATTCCTGGCGTGTCGACGAGGTCAATGAGGCCATGGACCCGAGCACCTGGACAGGTGATATCTGGAGCTTTACGACGGTGAACACCATCATCGTCGACGACATGGAAAGTTACAGAGACGAAGAGTTCTTCGAGATCTGGGCCACCTGGATCGATGGGTTCGATGATCCGGCCAATAATGGGGCCGTTGTGGGTGCAATTCCGTCGCTGGGCGACTTTTCGCCAGAAACAACGATCGTCAATGGTGGCAGCCAGTCCTTACCCATCCACTTCGACAACTCTGCTGCGCCCCGCTCCGAGGCCACGCGTATCTTCGCGGCATCCCAGGATTGGAGCAAGCATGGCGTGCAGGGCCTGGTACTCTCATTCCGTGGCAGCCTGGCCAACAGCGGTGGTCGTCTCTACGTGAAGATCAACGACACCCAGGTCGTCTATGACGGCGATCCGGCGGATCTGCAGCGCATCGGCTGGCACAAGTGGTACATCGACTTGGCCGCATTGCCGGCCGCGACCCGCGGCGGCGTGAACTCGCTTACCCTCGGCATCGATAGTGGTGGAGCGGGCGTAATCTACATCGACGACATCCTCTTGACGCCCGATGCCCGCGAGTTGATCACGCCGGCCGAACTCAGTCCGGAGGGCCTGGTCGTCTACTATCCCTTTGATGGAAATTTCCAGGATGCATCTGGCAACGGTCTGCACGGTACGGGCATGGGCGGCGCCTTGGGCGGTCCCCTCTTCGAGCCCGGGCAGAGCGGCCAGGCGTTGTTGCTGGATGGTGCCGGCCAGTATGTCGAGATCACCGGTTATCAGGGGATCTCGGCCGTGGATGGCGTGCAGCAGCCCTTCAGCATCTCCAACTGGTTGCGGACCACCGCCGACGGCGAGATGGTGACCTGGGGCAGCACCCCCGGCGGCCAGCGCCTCTCCTGGCGTATCGAGTCGGGAAACCTGCGCACCGAACATGGTAATGGCAACCTCAGGGGCAACACCCTGGTAAACGACGGCGAATGGCACCACGGTGCCTTGGTCGTCCAAGAGGGCGCGAACCTTAGGGTCCCGAACACGACGCTCTACATCGACGGTCTCGCCGATGGGGTCAACGCGGGTGATGACGACCCCTACAACTTGACGCCCGGCGTAGACGTGAGCATTGGGCGGCGTGCGACCAGCAACGACCGCTTCTTCCCGGGCTCCATCGACGAGGTCCGGATCTTTGATCGTGCGCTGAGCGCAGCAGAGGTCGCCGGCATGGCCGGTCGAACGGAACCGTTTGACAAGCCCTAAGGGCATCGTTTTACGGCCATACTCAAAATTGGATGGTCGAGCGATGGGTTGACGTTCACATGGTCGACCAGCCTCCGGTGAGTTTCACTTTCGCCAGGGTGATTTGAACCGCAGAATATCGAACAGGAACCGCAGAATGTCGAAGGGCAGTGAGTTTGATCTCGAGGAGCGGCTCATAGACTTCACCGTTGGACATTCCTTGTTCGCTATTCTGCGGTTCATCTCTGCTTGAAGTGATAGGTAAAAGAGATCTACTAAACAAAGGAGGACGTGCCATGAACAACAAATTACTCATCTGTCTATGGGGATGCTGCCTGTTCTTGGGTACAGCCGGCGCTCAGAACGAGCCCAACCTTGTGGGCCACTGGAACTTCGACGACGGCACCGCCTCGGATCGGTCGGGAAACGGTAACGACGGAACGTTTGTGGGCCAGGCGACCGTCAACGACTTCGCAGACATAGTCTTTGGGGGCTCAGGGTCTTCGCTGGACATCAACTTTCAGAACAGCAACACCGATTGGGTGGAAATCCCCCACAGCGAAAGTCTCAACATCACACATGAGTTGACGATTCTCGGCTGGATCAGGCCGGACGACATCGAGAACAACGACGGCGTCGTAACGAAGGGCGTGACGCAAGCTCCCTGGGCCCTGCGCTTCAACATCACGAACGGCCTGAGGTTCACCGCTAACGCGGGCTTCAACCTTGACGACCCAACTGCTCCAAATTTCGCGCCCGGAGCCATTGGCACGGTAGGCAGACAAAGCGTATTCGAGGTGCCCGAGGTCAACGTGCCCATGGGCATCGAGTGGACCTTCGTCGGCATCGTATCGGACACCCAATCTCTGCGCTTCGTCCTCAACCTCGAAGAAGAAGTGCTTCCGGCCGCGTACATTTTTGCCGAATCCGATGAGCCGCTGGTCATCGGCGCTTATTTGCCCGGCGATGATTACTTCAACGGTCTGATCGATGAGGTACGGATATACAATCGTGCGCTGTCTCGACGCGAGGTTATCGCCCTCTCGGGCTTGGCTGAAAAACCGTTTGAGCCCGAGCCCGTTGACGGCGCGGTGGGCGTGGTGTCCAGCGACCTTGGCTGGGGACGCATCGAGGGCACCGACAAGCTGTATCTGGGGACAGATCCGAATGCATTGGAACTCGTCAGCGAGGACGCCGCCGGCAGCCATACGATTAGCGAGTTCGTTTCCGGTCAGACGTACTACTGGCGCGTGGATGTTCTGACCGCGGACGGCACGGTCGCAGGTGACGTCTGGAGCTTTACGATGACGGAAGAAGGCGCAAGCGGCCCGGCTCCGTCGGACAATGCTGATTTCGTAGAGGTAGATGGCCTCTCATTGAATTGGTTGCCGGTCGTGGGCGCCACCGCATTCGACGTATATTTCGGCCCGACTCCGGACACCCTGGAATTGCTTGGCCGGGTCCCTGAAAATTCCTTTGAGAATCCCGACACGACCATGGTCGGCGAAACGCTCCATTACTGGCGTGTGGACACCATCAAGGAGGACAAAGTAATCACAGGTCCAGTCTGGAGCTTCAAGACGATGCCCGTTTTCGTGGTCGAAGAGGCCCTGGCGGCCTGGTACAAGTTCGAGCTGGGTGAGGGCAGCGCGGCTGTCGACTGGACGCGCAGGGGCAATGAAGGCGTGCTGGTCGGCGACACGAAGTGGGTCGAGGAAGGTTTCTCAGGCGGGGCTCTGGAATTCGACGGCGCGGGTGACTACGTGGAGATTCCGCGGGTGGTCCAGGACGACTGGACAATCATGCTCTGGTTGCGTACAGATAATCTGGGACAGTCCTGGCCCGGACGGCTGGGTACCGTAGGCCGTGTCCGCAACGGCGTCGGCCTCGTCGATGGCGATGCCGGAGGACAGTCAGAGAATTTCGCGTTCTCTCTCAATGGGGATCAAATCGTTGCCAATTGCATGGCCCCCGGTCAAGGCGATGGCGGCTCGCTTGCCAGCAACGCCAGAGTATCCGCTACGGATTGGCTTCATGCCGCTTGGACCCGCAACGCTTCCACTGGCGACATGGCGCTCTTCATAAACGGTGTACTGGACAACTCGGGCCAGAACGACAAATGGATGGGCACCAAGGATGCACAGGACTTCATTTGGATCGGCGGACTGCAGTTTGGCAACAGGCAACAGTACTTGGAAGGTCGCCTCGATGAGATCAAATTCTTTGGGCGTGTTCTCGACGAGGCCGAGATCAAAGACGAGATGAGACCCGACAAGCGTGTGGCTTACGATCCCAATCCTGTCCTTAATGGGATTGTGGGGCGGGGAGAATCCGTCGTCCTGAGTTGGAAGGCCGGCGATGGCGCGACCGCCCACAACGTCTACTTCGGGACCACCCAGGAAGAGATGACGCGCGTGAGTGAGGCCCAGACAGAGACCTCTTTTGCAGTGGGTATTCAGGCGCCGGGAGCCTATGTCTGGCAGATTGGTGAAATCCAGGCCAACGGTGGTGAAATCATCCCAGAAAAACTCTGGAGCTTTGAGGTGGCGCCCTTCAAGATCCTTGATGATTTTGATGACTACACAGATGAAGAAGGCTCTGAGATCTTCATGACCTGGTTGGATGGTTTTGCTGATCCTGCCACGAACGGTGGACTTTCCGCTCATAACGTACCACCCTTCGCCGAGCAGGGAATAACCCGGAACAACAGCTCCCAGTCCATGCCCTTCCGTTACAATCACGGCACTGTTCCGAACTCGGAGGTCACACTCCCATTACAGGGCGAAAATCGAGATTGGAGCGGTGACGCCCTCCTGAGGTTCTGGTATTACGGCCAGGAGACAAACGTGGGTTCCCCGAGCGATCAGCTGATTGTTCACATCACGGATGCGGCCGGCAAGACAGCCACGGTCCCGGTAGCCCTTTTCGATGAGCTGATCACCACCGGATGGACACAAGTGGATGTGGACCTTACGGTTCTTGATGTAGATCTATCCCAGGTGGCTCAGCTGACCCTGGCGGTTGGTGCAAGGGGCAATGCCCAGAACAGTGCCTTTGGCACCATCTTTATCGAAGACATCCGGCTGTACATCGCCGAATAATATCCCTCCTTCAACGCTTTGCTCTAAATCCGAAAGCTAGCCCCGTCCTATATAGACAGGACGGGGCTTTCTGTGTTTGTCAAGGGAGTAACCATTCACGTGGCATGGGCTTGAGAATGAGTGGCCAGGGTGGTTTGAACCGCAGAATATCGAACAGGGAAAGGCAGAACGTCGAAGGGCAGTGAGTTTGATCTCGAAGAGCGGCTCATTTAGTGGTCAGCGTCAAGACGGCAACAAGGAATCGAAAGCAAGTGTTTGATGAAGAAGTTCATGAGCCCAATTAACTTCACCGTTGGACATTCCTTGTTCGATATTCTGCGGTTCATCTCTGCTCGGAATGATCGGTGACCGGTTAAAAACTAGGTTTCTTGACCATGCCGACCCAGTTGAGCCTCCAGTTCCTTCAGAATAGCGTTCACCTTTCTAGGTCGATTGGATCTGCCTCAGTCACGGCGAGGTCCTTCTGATTAGTGGTTACTAATCACTTTTTTTAACCGCTGAGACGGGGAGAGCGGGGAGAGGTTCTTTGGCTGGAGATTCGCCTCCTTAACCGCCGCGGGGGCTTGAGCTTCGCCAGGTCGGGATGTGAATCATCTGCTTGCAGGTTTTGGCAGGTTCAGGTATCCTGAACTTCCGATAGAGGTCCGAGTAAGTTTGGGATGCTCACCTCCACCTTTGGAGGGATCGGGAAGTGTTAAGGGACCAGATGATGACCCACATACAATTCGCCCATGTTGCGGGCGCCCGCTTGTGAGCTGCACCGTCAAAATCCGATCTCATCTGTCGCTTCGGAACTATCGAG
>JADFHU010000016.1 GCA_022567055.1 Planctomycetota bacterium | reverse complement strand
AGTATACTATGCAAAGTCAACTAAAAACCATGCTCGACAATAATTTTGTTCGAACCTGAGATACTCCCACTTGTCTAGACCGAAATGAGCCTTCTATAAGCTGGTATTACCTGCGGGAACAGGTGCGGGTTGTTTGCGGTTCGTTCTGCGAGGGTTTCAAAGGACCCTTAAGACGCGGGGTAATGACGTAGGACTTACCCGTTCTGCCGACTTCTGCCAGCCTTTCATGATTCCGATTCCGCTACCTATTCTGGAATCCTACTCTCGACATGAGGCAGTTGGAGGACTCGCGATTAGCGCAAGTTCAAAACCACTGAGTGAACATCGATCACATGTTTTCCCATGATGTCAAGTGAGCCCAGTCGCAACGGTCCACGTCCCTTTTCCAGGCGCAAGACACCCAAACGCAGTGGCTTGAAGTCCTTTACGTAATAGTGCGAATTGGCCACTCGCTCCTTGGACTTATCGTATAGCGGCGGATCGAACGGGGTCACCACCGGCGCCTGAACGGAGCCGCCTCCTTGCAGGGAAAGCCGCAGGGTGGACCCTTCGTCTCCCGCAGCGCAGGTGTAGTATACAATGGCTTCGTAGTCGCCGGTCGTTCCTACGTCGATATCCCAAGTGATGTAATCGCCCGCCTGTGTCCAGTGCGTAAAAAAGGAATTGTTGGGCGCCTTGGAGCTTCGCCTGATTGTTCCGTGTTCTACGCCGTCCCGCGCCGGGAGTGTCGTAGAGGGGCCATAGCCGACGTGAAAGGGGCGACTCGCGCTGGCCTCGAAGCAGATTTGCATCTCTCGAGCATGACGTTTTGCCTGCCGTGACAGGCGCTCGGTAAGTTCCGGGTGTCGGGGGGAGACATCGTTGCGTTGACCTGGGTCGGCCGTAATGTCAAACAACCGACCTGAGGCATCGAGCCGAAACTGTTGGGTGCGGACGCTTACCTGGTTCTTCTTGACGGCGAACAACAGGCGGGGCTCCCACGGGGCGTCTTTCCCCAGCAACAGAGAGCGGAGGCTCCGGCCATCCAGGGGCTTGCCGGGCGCCCCGCTGACGCCGGCCAGCTCGCAGAGCGTAGGCAGCAAATCGATCGCTCCTGTCACTTGCTCTATCGACATACCGGACGGAATCTGTTTCGGCCAGCGAATGAAGAACGGGGACCGCAGGCCGCCTTCATCAATGGCCCCCTTGCGCCCCTTCATGCCGCCATTCCAGCGGTAAGAATTGGGACCATTGTCGGAGAAGAAGAGGACAATGGTATCCTCACGGAGTTTCAGCTCATCCAGTTTCTCCAGAATGCGCCCGACGTTCCAGTCGATATTCTCGCACATTGCCAGCGCTGCACGCGTCATCATGATGTCTTCTCTGTCCGGGTCGCGGTGGCGCATGACGGGGTCCTTGCCCTCAAACTTCGCGTAGAACTTGTCGGACACCATCATGGGCGAATGCGGTGTGTTGTAGGGGATGTAGCAGAAGAACGGACGTGTTTTGTTCGCTTCTATGAAGTCTAAGGCATGCTGCGTGAAGTCATCTATAACATACCCCTTCCCACTTACACGCCGTCCGTTGTGATCGAGGGGAGGGCTGAAGTAGTGGCCCCAGTGTCCGGAAGTGAAGCCATAAAACTCATCGAAGCCGCGGTTGTTCGGGTGCAGGGGCGGCTGAGTGCCGTTGTGCCACTTCCCGAAGGCCCCGGTCGCGTAACCGGCGGCCTTAAACAGGTCCGCAACGGTCGTTTCGTCTTCGTTCATACGGCCCTGTCCGCGACTGACGCCACTGACCCCAGTGCGGGGGTAGTAGCGCCCGGTGAGAAACTCCGCCCGCGTCGGAGCACAGACCTGGCAGACATAGAAATGCTGCAAGGTGGCGCCGTCGCGAGCCAGTGAATCGATGTTCGGCGTCGCGATGTTGGTATTGCCGTTGACGCTGAGGTCACCCCAACCCTGGTCGTCCGTCAGGATCACCACTACATTCGGCTGGCCGGCCAACACTGCCCGGGAAAGTGCACATACAAACAGGAAGAGGACACTTGATAGGAAATCGTTTTTCATAGCATTAATCCTTCATGGGTGCTGTCGAATGCCAAGTTGGGCTGAACACCTGCTCACACACCATGATTCTATTCCATCCCAACCTGTTTATGCAAGGCATAGAGATCTGCTTTGCTCATCAGGTCGTACCGAGACTTCACTTCGATGGCCCTGCCATTGCGTTCATACGATACGTCAGCAAAGAGACTCTCAATGAATTGCGGGTTTGACGAATCCATGGGGCCAGGTATACTGGGGCCCACTTATGAACACCCGACGAGCATTCATTCGACAGATGGCAGGGGGGACCACCCTGCTCTCCATGCCGGCCCTGCTGAGCTTGGCCAAAGAAGGCGGCCTGCCCGTCCGGGCCATCACCCGGGGTCCCAAGTATCACTGGTTCGGCTACTACGACAAACTGCAGTTTGACCCGACCAGTCGATATGTTTTGGGCATGCAGGTCGACTTCGAGATGCGTTCTCCCACCAAAGAGGACGTCGTCAAACTCGGCTACGTCGATCTTCGAGAGAACGACGCCTGGAGCGAACTGGGCAGCAGCCGATCCTGGGGATGGCAGCAGGGCTGCATGTTGCAGTGGATTCCGGGTTCCGATTCGAAGGTGATCTGGAACGACCGACGGGGGGATGAGTTTGTCAGCGTCATCAGAGATGTTAGAACGGGTGAAGAGAAGATCATCCCCAAGGCGATCTACTCCCTCAGTCCGGATGGTGTCCATGCCGTTGGAACCGATTTCGCCCGCATCCAGAACTACCGCAAGGGCTACGGCTATCCCGGCGGCAGAGACCGCTGCAAGGATCAAAATGCGCCTGAAAAGTCGGGCATCTATAAAATCAACCTGAATACCGGGGCGTGGGAACTGATTCTCTCCTACCGAGAGATCTCACGGGTCGCCAACAATGGCGAAGACATTTCCGGAAAATGGCACTACTTCAACCACCTCCTGGTGAGTCCCGACGGCAGCCGCTTCATCTTCCTGAACCGCTGGCGGGAAGAGCCCATACCCGACGAGGTCTTGGCCAATCCGCAGGCCTACAACAAGATACGGGGCCGCTACACCACCCGTATGTTCACCTGCGGCATGGATGGCAAGGACCTCTTCTTACTGGACCCCTCCGGCAAGACATCGCACTTCATCTGGAAAGACCCCCAGAATGTCACCGCCTGGACGCGACCCATCGGAAAACATTCCGGTTTCTGGGAGTTCCGGGACAAGACCAGAGAGATCAAACAAATCGGCAAGGACGTGATGACGCAGAACGGCCACAACACCTACCTGACCGGCACCCACGGCGACTGGATCTTGAATGACACCTATCCGCAAGGGGGCACCCGTGAACAGATTCCCTACCTGTACCAGGTGTCCACCGGGAAGAAGATTGAGCTGGGTCGCTTTTATGAGCCCAAGGAATACACCGGTGAATGGCGATGTGACACCCACCCCAGGTGTAGCAACGACGGCAAGCTCATCTGCATCGATTCGACCCACGAAGGAAATGGGAGACAGATGTATTTGATTGACATCCGATCTTTGGGGATTGGGTGATTGATCCGACCGACCACGTGGCAGGCCATGGGTTCACTGCAATACCCAAGGGCCAAGTTATTTCGTGGTTCTTTAATAATGCTGCTAGCGCAGCCAGGATTGTACCACGGAAGCCGCTGTTTTCTTGCCGGTCCCCTAACAGGCGAAAATGTACAGTCCTTGTCTTGGCGGCCATCTTGCCGCAGCTATTCGCCTGGCAAAACAATTTACACGCTGCGCCCGCATCACCGGTTGAGCAAACCGATGTGTTTATTAGTGGGCGCGAGGGCTATCACACCTACCGCATACCGGCCATGGTCGTCACCGAACAGGGAACACTCCTAGCATTCTGTGAAGGCCGCAAGACAAGCCGCTCCGACCACGGGGACGTGGATCTCTTGCTTCGCCGTAGCACAGACGGGGGTCGTACCTGGTCCCCCGCGCAGTTGGTGTACGAAGAGGGGAAGACGGCTGAGATCACCATAGGCAATCCTTGTCCGGTTGTCGATCAAGATACGGGCGTGATCTGGCTACCCTTTTGTAGAGACAACAGGGACGTGTTTGTTACCCATAGCAAGGACGACGGCCGATCCTGGGATCAACCGAGAAACATCACATCACAGGTGACCCACCCTCCCTGGCGTTGGGTGGCCACCGGCCCCGGACACGGGATCCAGCTGCAAAGCGGACGCCTGCTGATCCCCTGCGATCACTCCACATACCTCCACGGAGACCCTCGGCGCGGGCCGGCGGCTCATTCTCACATGTTCTACAGCGACGATCACGGTCGGTCGTGGCAGCTCGGTGGCATCACCCAGGCCAGCATGCATGAGTGTCAAGTGGTTCAACGCACGGACGGATCGCTACTGTTGAGCATGCGCAACTACGTAGGGCTCGATCACCGCGCTTTCGCATCCAGTCTTGACGGGGGACTCCATTGGACCGATCCTAAACACCACCCCGAGGTCTACTGTCCCGTATGTCAAGCTGGCCTGCTTCGTTACATGGACAAGCGCGATGGGCAGTCAAATGAAGTCATCCTCTATTCCGGACCCGGCGGACCGGGACGAACCCGCATGACGCTCCGGCTAAGCCGCGACGGTGGGCAGACGTGGCCAGTCTCCAGGGTACTGCACGAGGGACCGGCCGCCTACTCCGACTTAGTCGCACTGCCAAGGGGTGAGATCGCCTGTCTCTACGAAAGTGGCAGTGAACGACTCTACGAAAAAATCACCTTCGCCAGGTTTGGCGTCTCGTGGCTGAGTGATAGTGATCGGTAACAGCACACGCGACACCATCTCGAGTTTTCCGACAAAGCCTAGTAGTTCGGTTGTCCCTGAGCGTGTGTCAAGGGGTCAAACGTCACATGTCGGCGATGGCGAGGTCCGATCGACCGCCAGTACCCAACAAAGGGCAGCGGCTCGCGTTGACTCAAGTCCACCTCCGCCCAGAAAACGCCCTCTTTGCCTTGGCTCGATGCCAAGATGCGACCCCTGGGACCGATGACCAGGCTGTTGCCGCTGTAGACCGATGGCACCATGTACACACCGTTGTCCCGGGCACGCACGCGAAAAACGGTCTCGCCGTCGACGCAACCCTCTGCATCGGGCAGCGTGTTGCCCCAGGTCGGTGCGAAGATGATCTCCGCGCCCTGTTGAGCAAAGATCGTCTCGGGCTCCGGGAAAAACCAGTCGTAACAGATCTGGATCGCGATCGTGCCAAAGTCCGTTTCAAAAACTGGATAGTCATTACCCGGTCGAATCCCCTTCATCCACTCCTCGCGAGGCAGATGGACCTTACGGTAGGTGCCGGCAAGGTTTCCCTGTCGGTCCAGGAGCACGGCGGTGTTGTAAATGTCTCTGCCGTCCAACTCGATCAGGCCGGCCACGACCCAGACCCGATTCTGCCGGGCGGCCTCACCGAGTCGTTTGCTCGCAGGACCGGGGATGGGCTCGGCACACTCGGCAAAAGAATTCGGCGTCCCGACCTTGGTGATAACCTCACCCAGGCAGACGATGTCCAGGTCCAGTTCACCCGCTCTGTCGATTTGCCTACACCACAGCTCCATATTTTTCGCCGGCGTGCTGCGTTTGGGCTTGAGGTAGACAGATCCTATTTTGACCTTTCGCTTAGCCGGGGTGCTTGTCGGCTGCATGCTTGCACGCTGCCAAAGCACTGACCCCGCCCGCAGCCACTTGGCCTCCAGGGACAGTCTGGCGCCGTCTGCCTGTGCCGGAGCAATCAGCACGTCACTGAACTTCACCCGCTCACCGCGACATTTGGGGCCGCGTATGAGCATGCCTGCGGGATGGATCGTCTTACCGCCTTGCAGCCATAGCAGTCGCACCAACAGCGTGCCATAGGGATCGGGGAGATCCTGAATCTGCCCCTGGACCTCAATCCGGTAGGCCTGGCCGCCATGAATGCCCTCAAGCTCCTGGAAGACGCCACCCACCGCATAGGGATTCTTTCCGGCCTCCATGAGAATCCCTTCATCAGCGTATTCTATCTGGCACCCGGCCGGCGCCCAGTCCGGTCGCCAGATGGACCAGTCGCTGGGAACACTGTCTGGCGCCGATGATGTAAACGTCGGATTGGACACGAGTTCTTGGGCCGTGGTCTGCGAGGCCAGTGGCGTGAGGAACAGCATGGCTACCATGCAGATGAGATTGACAGGCTTGATGCGACACATAAGCATATCTCCTTCGATATCAGGACCGTGAGGGATCATTGTAACTGAACAGGGCAGTGGTGGCATTAGAGAATATGGAAACCGTCGGCCCTGTGCAGCGATGTTCCTTCGGTGCTTTGCTGCAGAATCGCCATTTATTGAACCTTGAACCACACCTGATCAAGATCCGGAATTGACAATTCAAGGGAGCGACCTTACTCTCGCAAGAGGTATGAAGCAATGCAGAACTGTCAGGAGCACACTCATGGTCAGTAAGAAGTGGCTATTTGAACCCCCTCCCGTAAGCATCCCTTTTGAGGAATCATCATGAATGTAATAGGATTGGCAAGATGGGTCTGCACGGTCTTGATCCTCTGCTGCTCAATCGCCCGTGCCGAAACCGTGGAACTGTGTCAGGGGCACTATCAAACCGAGGCTCAGGCCGTAGAGCAACTCCAGCGACTCGCGACCCACAGACCAACCCTCGATCGATGGCAGGTTCGGCGGGCCGTGGTGCGTGAGAACATCCTGCGCGGTACTGGGCTCTGGCCCTTGCCTGGGCGGACGCCGCTTAATCCCATTCTCCACAGTCGTCGCGAATACAATGGATACAGCGTGGAGAATATCGCTATCGAGAGCCTGCCCGGTGTATTCGTCACGGGCAATCTCTATCGACCGCGAAGGGGAGATGGCCCCTTTGCGGCGATCCTCTGTCCCCACGGACATTGGTCCCGCAAGAGCAACTACGGCCGTTTCAGGCCGAGTATGCAGTACCGTTGTGCAACGCTGGCCCGCATGGGGGCCGTGGTGTTTGCCTACGACATGGTAGGATATGGCGACTCGGAGAACGCCGGCTGGCAACACAAGTGGCCCAAGGTGCTACAGCTACAATTGTGGAACAGCATACGCGTCTTGGACTACCTGTGCTCACGTTCGGACGTGGACACGGAGCGAATCGGCATGACGGGCGCATCGGGCGGTGGTACCCAGACCTTCCTGTTGACCGCCGTGGATGATCGCATTCGCGTATCGGTGCCCTGCGTCATGGTGGCGGCCCACTTCTTCGGCGGCTGCGACTGCGAGAGTGGGATGCCGATCCACAAACGCGGCGTCTATGAAACGAACAACACCGAGATTGCGGCGCTGGCTGCACCGCGCCCCATGCTCCTGATATCAGACGGGGATGACTGGACCAGCAATACGCCGCGGGTGGAGTTCCCCTTCGTCCAGTCTGTTTACAAACTGTACGAGGCCAAGGACAGCGTGGTAAACGTGCACCTCGGCGACGAGAAGCACGACTATGGCTATTCCAAACGGTTGCATGCCTATGGGTTTCTGGCGCAACACTTGAAGTTGTCTCTGGACCGCGTGTCGCGAGCCAATGGGAGTATTGGAGAGGACTTCGTGGTCCTACAGCGCTATGAAGACCTGCTGGTATTCAACGAGCAGCACGCCAGACCGAGCCATGCCCTGTCCGGTGACGCGACTGAACTGAACTGGGCATCGGGTAGTCGGCGAGGCGACTAGGCATGAAAAATCTAGGCTTTGTCGGAAAACTCCGTCGTCGGCCCGAGAGCGAGTCATTTTTTCGCCTGGCCAAGACGGCGAAGCAGGCGATATTTGTTTTATCGTCGATGCAGCCGGATGCAGCCAGGCGGAAAAAGGGCCGCTCGAAGCCAGATCGAGTGTTCCGACACAGCCTGGTCTTGTTTCTTCTCTGTCTGTGCCCCTTCACCAGCCAAGCGACTGAGTTACAGGCCGGCGCCGCCCAGGTAAAGATTACGCCGCCCATCGGCGCGCCCATGTCGGGGTATTACTACGAGCGCGCCGCCACCGGCGTGCACGATGATCTCTATGCCCATGCCCTGGTCTTCGCTCTGAGGGACGTCAAAATCGCCCTGGTCACCCTGGACCTGATCGGCATGGGCGCCCCCTTGGTGGCGCAAGCCCGGCAGGCCATCGAAAATTCCAGCGATATCCGCGGCGACCATGTCATGATCAGTTGCACCCACACCCATACGGGACCAACCATCCCCCGTGGTACTCAGCGGGAGAATTCTAAGAGTAATGCTGCGCGGATCCAGGCCGCGTATGTGAAGGCGCTGCCGGGTCAAATCGCGCTGGCCGTCAAGCAGGCCAACAGTCGCCTGCAGCCCGCCCGCCTCTCGACCGCCGTCGGCCATGAGGATTCCATCAGCTTCAATCGCCGCTTTTTCATGACCGATGGCACCGTGGGATGGAATCCGGGCAAGCTCAACCCCAAGATCATCAAGCCGGCGGGACCCATCGACCCCGCCGTGGCCGTGGTCTACGTGGTATCCGCGGCCGACGAACCGATCGCCACCTATGTCAATTTCGCCAATCACCTGGATACGGTAGGTGGACTGGCCTACAGCGCCGACTACCCCTTCACGCTCTCTTCACTGCTAAGCAAGATCAAGGGACCAGAGATGGTGACCCTCTTCGCTCAGGGATGTGGGGGCAACCTCAATCATATCGATGTCACCACCGACGTGCGGCAGAAGGGACATGCCGAGGCAGCTCGCATTGGCATGGTCCTGACCGGCGAAGTGCTGAAGACCTACACCAGGCTCAGGTCTATCGATCCGACCTCAATCGGCCTGCGCCGGGAAGTGGTGAAACTGCCCTTGCCTGAAGTGGATGGAGACGCGGTGGCCCGGGCCCGCGAGACCGCGGCGACTTATGACACCCCGGAAGCGGCACCCTTCATGGAACTGGTCAACGCCTTCAAGGTGATCAGCGTCCATGAACGACAGGGCAGACCCCTGGAGGCCGAGGTCCAGGTCATGACGCTGGGAGAGGATTTGGCCTGGGTGGGGTTGCCGGCGGAGATCTTCGTGGAACTGGGACTGGCCATTAAGGAAGCCTCCCCCTACGCGATGACCATTGTCACCAGTCTGGCCAATGGCTCCCTGGGATATATACCGGACCGCAAGGCCTATGCCGAGGGCAACTACGAGCCGGTCAGCGCCCGCTGCGCCGCCGGATCGGGCGAACGCCTGGTCGCAGCCAGCCTGCGCCTGCTGCGCGAACTAAAACAGTGACAACGTAATCCTTGGTCGAGGGACGAGCGTATGACAGTGCAGAATTGGCTTCCGGTCATCTTACTGGCCGCCTCGGTCGGCACGCCGACGCCGGGGGCTAGCCCCGCGCCGAATGTCGTTCTCATTTTCACCGACGACCAGGGAATGAACGACGTGAGCTGTTATGGCAGCGAGATTCCCACGCCCCACATCGATTCCCTGGCGCGGGATGGCCTGAGGCTGACACAGTTCTACGCGGCATCGGCGATTTGTACGCCGTCGCGCTTCGGATTGCTCACGGGACGCAATCCCAGTCGCTCACGTGACCGGCTGCTCTCCGCACTGATGTTTCTGGGGGAAGAGGACAGACACCGCGGGCTCCGCCAGGATGAGACGACTATTGCGACCGTGCTTCGCGCAAGCGGCTACGACACGGCGCTGATAGGCAAATGGCATCTCGGGCACGGACAAGCCGAATTCGATGCGCGTCGACATGGCTTTGACCACACCTACGGGCACACGGCCGGGTGCGTGGATTTCTTCACCCTATGCTACGGCAACACTCCCGACTGGTACCGCAATGGCGAACTGCTCGACGAGACCGGCTATGCCACGGATCTGATCACGGATGAGGCTGTGCGTTACCTCGGCGAGCGCGATCCCTCGCGGCCCTTTTTTCTCTTTATCCCCTACAACGCGCCGCATTTCGGCAAGGGCTGGGACGATGGCAACAACAGACCGGTGAACATCCTCCAGCCGCATCCGCGCGACCTTAAGCGGGTCAAGTTCATTGCGGACCCCACCCGCCGCAAGTACGCCGCCAAGGTGGTCGCCCTGGACGACGGAATCGGCCGCGTGCTGCACGCCCTGGACGCCAACGGCCAACGGGAGAACACCCTGGTCATCTTCATGACCGATCACGGCGGTGACGCGAACTACGGCGGAGACAACCGGCCGTTTCGGGCGGGCAAGGCGACCTTATTTGAGGGAGGCATACGCGTGCCCTGCCTGGTGCGTTGGCCGGGGAAGGTGAAACCTGGGACCCATTCAAATGAGGTCACGTGGGCGATCGATTGGTTTCCTACGCTGTGCGCGCTGGCCGGAGCAAGGACTGAAGGACAAGGTCTGGACGGCATGGACATTTCGCCTGTACTCCAAGGCGGTCGTCTGACGGAATCCCGCGAGTTGTTCTGGGAGCTGGGTGCACACACGGAGCTGGACCGCGGCAACTGGTTGGCGTTGCGCAGCGGCCCATGGAAGTACATGCAGACGCCTCAACAGGGGTCGTGGCTTTTTAACCTCGCGGCCGACCCGGGCGAACAACAGAACCTCGCCGAACAAGACCCGCAACGCTTCGAGCGTCTGCGGCAACGCGCCAACGCGTTGCGCGACCTCTACCGATGACTCTATACGCCGGGGTAGACCCAAGGTTTTCGGTATTCGCGGCTGAGGAGTTTGTTGGCCTCGGGGTCATTCAGAATGTGTTCTCTCTTGCCATCCCAGTCGACGCTCCTACCGATCTTATAGGAGAGCATGCCCAACAGACTCATATTGGTGGAGCGTTGCCCGATCTCAATATCACAGACGGGTCGAGTGCGGTCTTTGATCGACTTGAGAAAATCGGCGAAGAGTTCCCTGATATTTTGTTCGTCGGGTAGGTGGAGCGTCGGCTCCTGGTGGATGACCTTCTGGCCCTTGTTGGCCGGGTAGAAATTCCATCCGTCACGCCAGCCCATGTGGAAGGTGCCCTTGGTGCCGTAGAAGTAGCAGCCGATGTTGGTTTTTTCCGCGTGGTTATGCGCGTAGCGGCGATGTTCCCAGGAGGCGGTGAAGCTTTCAAACTCGAAGGTGGCCACCTGAGTGTCGGGTGCATCCGTCGTCTGTTCCACGGCCGTGCTAACGGGTCTTCCCGCGATGTTGCGCCCGCCGGTTGAATAGACACGCTTGGGATATTTTTCCTCGGTCCACCAGAGGATCTGGTCCATCCAGTGGATCCCCCAATCACCGAGCGTTCCATTCGCATAGTCGAGGAAGTTCCGGAAGCCCTTGGGATGAATCTTCTTGCAGAAGGGTCGTAGCGGCGCAGGGCCGCACCAGAAGTCCCAATCGAGACCCGCAGGGGGGTCGGTGTTGGGAGTCGGTTCCTCGGGACCGCCACTGTAATGAACGAAGGCGCGAACCATGCCGATCTTGCCGGCATGGCCCTCCTTGAGGAACTTCATGCCCGAGACATTGTGGGGGGAGACACGCCGATGGGTTCCCACCTGCACGATCTTGCCCGTCTCCCGCGTGGCATTGACCATGGCCCGGCCTTCCCGAATGGTATGAGAGATGGGTTTTTCCACATAGACATCGGCGCCGGCTCTGACCGCGGCAATCGTGATCAAGGGGTGCCAATGATCGGGCGTGGCGACGATGGCGATATCCGGCTTGACTTCTTCGAGCAGCTCCCGGTAATCATCATACTGCTTTGGCTTGTGCCCGGAGAGTCTTTCCAGCTCGGCAGCGGCAGGATCCATTTGATTCCTATCGACATCGCAGCAGGCCACGAGGCGGCACTGACCGGACGCCAATGCCGCTCGCGCAATATTCATGCCCCACCATCCGGTGCCGATCAGAGCGGTTCGATAGTGCGTCTCCTTTTGGGCGTGGAGAATGGCCGGAGCGGAAAGGGTTAGACCGGTGGCCACGGAGTGTTGCAGGAATTGTCGTCGGTTGAGGGAGGTTCGGTTCATGGTTAGGGCTCCTCTGGTTGCTTGCATTAACTGTTCACCAGGCCTTGGACACGCTTGTATTCCAGCATCTGGGCCTGGGTATGCTACCAGAAAAGGGGGATGAGGGCCAATACCATGTGCGTGCAGGGCCTCGATGATTGCACGATTGATCCGAATCCGGTATTGTCCTCCCAGGTTCGAAAAAAACCAATAACCTACCGAGGGCCGATCATGAAAAAGCACTATGTCATGCCTTGCATTGTCTTGACCGCATTACAGCTCTTGTCCGGCTGCGGTTCCAGTGTCAAATTCGAGGAGTATGCCAACCGGATCGACGTGCGCATGAAAGGCGAACTCTTCACGAGTTACCTGCATGCCGTGGATCCCAACCAACCGCTGATCGCCGAGGGTCGCCGTCTGGCCAAGCCCGTCCTCTCGCCGGTCTATTCACCCAGCGGGGTCTTGATGACGCGAGCCTACCCCTTCTTCTCGGTCGAAGGTGAAGCGCAGGACCATCCCCATCACATGGGGGTCTATTTCACCATTGATATCAACGAGGAGAAATTTTGGGGCAACAGCAGGGAAGAGCTGCCGAGCATCCAGCACATTGCGGTCACGAAAAAAAGGACCCGAGGCAAGCATGGCCATTTGCACACCCTGATGCATTGGGTCAACCGCGAGGGCCGAGTGATGCTGGAAGAAGAGCGGCATATGACCTTCTCCGATCGGTCTCGCGAGGGCCTGCGCGTCATCGACATGACTATCAACCTGACCGCCCAAGATCAAGCGGTGGTGATCGGAGACACCAAGGAAGGGCTGATGGCCGTGCGGGTCGCCCCCTGGTTGAATGAGAAAAATGGCACCGGCCGCTATCTCAGTTCGAACGGGGAAGAAACCGAAAAGAACGTCTGGGGCAAGCGGGCCA
Source organism: Planctomycetota bacterium (assembly GCA_022567055.1). Lineage (GTDB taxonomy): Bacteria > Planctomycetota > Phycisphaerae > Sedimentisphaerales > Anaerobacaceae > JAIPFM01. The sequence goes on along the minus strand of JADFHU010000016.1, from coordinate 5,895 downwards.
AGTGGATGCGTCTCCAGGGCGAGAAGGACGATCAAACCTACGGCATCGCCATCCTCAATCATCCTGACAGCGTCAACTATCCCAATTTCTGGCACGCACGCGGTTACGGTTGCTTCAGTGCCAATCCCCTGGGCCAGGGCGCGTTCGAGAAGTCACGCAAGGTTGCGAACGCCCAAGATCTGAATCTCAGACTGGAACCCGGCGTTTCGGCATGCTTCCGATACCGGCTGCTCTTCTACGAGGGCGCAAGGACCATGGAGGAGATCGAATCGGAATTCGTGGCCTACGCGGGAGCACCCTAGCGGTTATGAGTCGAACCTGTCTTTCGTGTTGCCACAAGCAGGCAATTCGGACGACTCAAGGGGTCTCATTGATGGCCAATTCAAAGCAGGCTGCTTCCACGCCGTTACGAACGTATAGGCGATTGCCAACGACCACGGGATGATTCCAGGTCCTTCCGCTCAGGACTTTATGTCGCCCAAGTTCGCTAAACGAATCGGGGCTGGCGCGGAGCAGAACGAGTTCTCCCTGTTCTGATATAACCAGCAGTTGGCCGCCGCTGGGTAAGAGAAGGACTTGACCGTGTCCAAAACGCCCCTGCTTCCATTTCTTCTCTCCGTCACGGATGTCGACACAGGCGAAGACGTTGTTGTCAAATCCGTACAGGAAGCCATCGTGGGATACAAAGTCGTTGAAATAGGGCTTCATGCGTTTCGATATCCAACCGGTCTCGGTCACGAACTGCTCGCCGTCCCATCGTGCGTCAACGCGCTGCGTACCCATGCCCATGGGTGTTCCGAGTAATACGCTCGAGCCAGCAACGACCAAGGGCTGAACCACGCGATATTGCTTGAATTCCCAGACATGGTTTCCGATCACATCTCCCGTCTCGGGTTCAACGAAGCGGATCCCCTTATTCGTCAACATCAGCACACATTCTTTGCCATCGACCATGGACAGCTGCGGGGAACTGTAGCTGTGACCCCCTGCAGGGGCGCTCCAGCGCAATTCCCCGGTGGTCTCATCGTAAGCGAGTACGCCCTTGTCGTCGGTCCCACCGGCGTGCACAATGACCAGCCCATGCGTGACCAGCGGCGATGAGGCAAAACCCCACTCAGGGGGGTTTCGTCCTGCATCTTTACGAAGGTCACATTGCCAGACAAGCCGACCGGTCAAAGGATCGAGTCGATTCAGCAATCCATTGGCGCCCAGGGTATAAAGGCCATCACCGGCTATGGTTGGGGTCGCTCGCGGCCCCGCCCCTCCAATCGTCTCCCAGAAGCGTGACACGTCCTGGTGAGTCCACAACTCGCTCCCATCGCGGGCGCTGTAACAGACCACGACTTCGTCATCCCCGCGCTGCTCCTGCGTAAATAGACGATTGCCCGCGACCGAGAAGGAGGACCACCCTGGTCCGACCCGTACCCGCCAGATCTCTCTGGGCGGATGCGTCTGCCAATCTTCGACAAGGACAACCTCCGATTGTTCGCCCCGACGGTCGGCGCCGCGGAAACCGGGCCATTCCGGAGATGCGAGCGGTTCACGGGATTCGACATCTGGTGTCGGGGCACGGGTGGCCAAGGTTTCTAAGAATCGCTCCTCTGCAGTCGGCTCCCACCTCCAATTCTGAACCGCCTTGAAGTCTCCATGGATCTCGTCCGTGCGAACCAGATCCCAGTAGCCGAATCCAATCAGAGCCGCCAAGAGTGCCAACGCAGTCCGGGCCGGATACCGCCTCCTTGCGCAGGTTATCACGACAGCAAAGGCGGTCATACCCCACGGTACGGCATAGATCATGGTGCCGAAGCCAAAGACGGTTTTGTGGGATAACGCCGTGGTGAGGACGATAATGATGATCAGGCCAAGCGCCCCGATCAACTTTTCCTTGATCAACGCGCGGCTGAAGAAAATCCACCAGAGCAGGATCAGAAGCGACACCAGGCAGGGGCCCATGAAACCGGCCATCAGGACGCCAAAAGAGGGCTCGTCAGCAAGCCTCGACCCGATGCGCAACCCCCAGATCAAGAAAACGAACAGAATCGCCGGCCAGACGCGCAATGGGCGGATTTCGGGCTTGGTTGCTTCCGTCACGCTGTCATTACCGCTGGACTGATCGATGCCGCCATCGTCCATTGAGTCTTGCTTGCTATTCACTTCTAATGCCCTCTTGATGTAATCCTAAGGCTTCTTGTGTGGTGTTTTCAGTCCTGCCAGCGTATGGCGTGGTACCCATGCTTTGTTTCACATTTTATCCGCACAAACAGTCCATAGCCGTAAACGTCCCGTCAATACCTGTCAGTAGTGTGATATCGCATTATTGTCAAGAGTTGCGATTCTCTCCGGTTATCCGCTATATATAGAGGTATTCGTGGCACAGCCAGATATCTGATAAGGACCGTTGGTTTCACAGAACAAAATGGACATTTATCAATACAGCTTTACAGTACCTGACAAGGTGGTTGACGAGAATGGACACGTTAACAATGTCGAATACGTGCGCTGGATGCAGGAAGCGGCCACACAACACGCCGAGGCAGCGGGATGTCTGCAGGCCACTAAGGCCGCCGGGGCGAGTTGGATAGTCCGTTCCCATCAGATTGAATACCTGCGACCACTGTTTGCAGGTGATGAGGTCTGTATTCTGACATGGGTTGCCAACTTTCGCAAGGTGCGGTCACTGCGCAAATATAAGTTCATACGTTCAGTCGACGATGCTGTATTGGCCCAAGGTGCAACGGATTGGGTATTAATAGACACGCAGAGCAAACGCCCGCGCCTCATATCAGAGGAGGTCAAGGGTGCCCTTGTGTTGGTGCCGGAGACCCAGGAACCCTGAAGTTCTTATGACCACTCAGATACGCCTGCTGCAGAGAAATGTCTTGTGCCTCCTCATGATCGCCAGCGCTTCGTATGCTGTAGATGGGGTGGAGGCCATGCGGCCAAACATCGTCATGGTCGTTTCCGACGATCAGGGCTACGGAGACGCGAGCTGCTATTGGAACACGGATTTGCAGACGCCCGTCATGGATGCGGTCGCTCAGCGTGGCATCCGGTTCACGCAGTTTCGCGTCAATCCGCTCTGCGCGCCGACGCGGGCGAGCGTCATGACGGGACTCTACAGCCTGGAAGCCGGCATGTGGCGCGGCCCGGGCAGGCTCGAACGCGGACCTAGACCCACGGAAGGCTGGCCCAGCGATGCGAGGCGGATTCGTGACGAGGTGCAGCTCTTGCCGCAGTATCTGAAGAGGGCAGGCTACGCGACGGGCATCTTCGGGAAATGGCATCTGGGTTACGATCCCAACAACGTTCCCAACGCACGCGGCTTCGACGAATTCGTGGGCTTTCTGGGCGGGGCACATCCTTACTGGCCACGTAGCGGCTCCCGACTTCAGCGTAATGGTCGGCCGCTCGAGACCGACAAGCACACGACGGACTTATTCGCGGATGAAGCGATTCGATTCATCCACGAGAACGCGGCTCGGCCCTTCTTCTGCTACGTCCCCTTTAACGCCGTCCATGGTCCCTTACGAAACGCCGAGCGACCACGCGATTCCGGCAAGCCCGAATGGCTGGCGAAGTATGAGGCGAATGGCGTTGCCCAACCGCGTCGTGACTACTGTGCGGTGATGGGCCACGCGGACGCCCGGGTTGGCGACATCCTCAGCGCGCTCCGCGAACTCGGCTTGGAACAACGGACACTGGTCATCTATTTCTCCGACAACGGCGGAATCCTCGACAAGTATCCGAGCAACAACGGACCGTTTCGAGGTGGCAAAGGGCAGACCTATGAAGGCGGAATTCGGGTGCCTGCCGTCATGCAATGGCCGGCAGTGATTCCCGCCGGAACGATCTCGCACGCCGACGCGGTTCACTTCGATATCTTCGCCACCATTCTCGATGCGGCGGCCGTAAGCATACCCAAGACAAACGGCGGTTACACGGTGAGCGGCCAAAGCCTATTGTCACACCTTCGTTCCGGCACCAAGATTGGCCTGCGTGATCGTTACCTGTTCTGGGATCTGTACGGCAAACAGGCGGCGCTGCACGGCGCATGGAAGCTGATAGGTGAGTTACCCAATCACCGCGGCGATTTTCGGCGAGCCGTGGCAGACGCAGCCAAGGCCGATTTCAAGCTCTATAACTTGAAGACCGACCCCAGCGAACAGCGGAATCTAGCCGCGGAGCACCCTGACATCTACGCCGATTTGAAACACCGGCATATCGATTGGCTCGGAGCCGTAGCGTTACGTACCAGGTAACCGTTCACGTAGTATTGTGATGGCAAGGGTGGTTTGAACCGCAGAATATCGAACACGGAAAAGCAGAATATCGAAGGGCAGTTAGCTTCACCATTGGACATTCGTGGTGATCTCAATAATGCTACTATCGCAGCGAAATTTGAGCCACGGAAGCCGCGGTTTTCCTTGTTCGATATTCTGCGGTTCATCTCAGCTCGAAATGATCGGTGAACGATTACCGGAAACCGACTAGTCTACCAGGATTCGCCTCGGCTCGTTTCCCCCTTGAATCGTTGTACCCTCTGTCGGTACAATCACGCCTGTCGATGGGTTGCTATCTGATCGCCACGCTGGATTTGACCACCCAGACAGGGGTTCGTCTACCCTCGTGGCGGATAGCTGAATTCACAACTTGGAGAATCGCATGTTCCACCGTCTGTATCTGATGCTGCTGCTCGTGGTTTCCACCGTGACATTGCAGGCCCAGGATGCCTCCCGCGATATTCGTGTGCTCTTTCTGGGGGATCGCGGTCACCACCAGCCCGCCGCCCGTGCCCGACAGCTGATTCCGGCGCTGAACCCCCGTGGCATCCGGGTCACCTATACAGAGGAACAGGGGTGGCTACAGAAGGAGCGCTTGGCGGAGTTCGACTGTCTATTGCTCTACGCCAACATCGATACTATCACGCCTGCTCAGGAACAGGCGCTGCTGGCATTCGTGGCAGGCGGCAAGGGATTTGTCCCCATTCACTGTGCGTCTTATTGCTTTCGCAATTCGACTGCGTTCGTGGAACTGGTGGGGGCTCAATTCAAGAGCCATGGGACCGGTGTCTTTTCGACTCGGGCCACGCGGCCGGACCATCCCATCATGGCTGATCTGCCCCGCCTCGAAAGCTGGGACGAGACTTATGTCCATCAGCATCACACGAACGATCGGACCGTGCTCTCGGTCCGCGAGGAGGGAGACCATGAAGAGCCCTGGACCTGGGTGAGAACCCATGGCAAGGGGCGGGTGTTCTACACCGCCTGGGGTCACGATCAGCGGACCTGGTCGCAGCCGGGCTTCGTGGCGCTGGTCGAACGCGGCATTCGTTGGGCCAGCGGTAAGGGCGCCGTCGATGGCAGCGATTGGGTTCCCCTCAAGCCCCTGGAATACCGCCCCGCCAAAGTCGCCTTCTACCCACCCCAGGGACCGCGCACCGGGGACGGGGAGTGGAATCAGATGCAATTGCCCTTGGGTGTAGCAGAGTCCATGCAGCATATGGTGACGCCGCCGGAAGTACGCCCGGTGCTGTTCGCTTCCGAGCCGGACCTGCTGCCGGTCATCGCCATGAACTGGGATGAACGAGGTCGTCTCTGGGTCGCCGAAAGCGTAGACTATCCCAATCAATTGCAGCCGGATGGTCAGGGCAATGACCGCATCTCCATCTTGGAAGACACCGACGGAGACGGTCGTGCGGACCGCTTCACGGTGTTCGCCGACCATTTGAGCATTCCCACCAGTCTCACCTTTGCCGGGGGAGGTGTGATCGTGCAGCAGGCGCCCACCACCCTCTTTCTAAAAGACACCGATGGAGACGATCGGGCCGACCAGCGCGAGGTGTTGTTTCGCGGTTGGGGCACGACGGACACCCACTCCGGGCCCAGTAACAATCGC
>JADFHU010000444.1 GCA_022567055.1 Planctomycetota bacterium | reverse complement strand
GCAGAATATCGAACAAGGAACCGCAGAAGGACGAAGGAAGGCAAGCCCGAGTTCATGAAATGACTCATTGACCGATCGATTCTTGAGAACATGTGGCCTTTACTTCATCCTTGGACATTCCTTGTTCGATATTCTGCGGTTCAAGATCGCGAGACCATCGCTTGTATATCGCAACTTATTTCTTGCCGATCCCTTACCGCGGCCCAGACGGCAGGTGTTCGACGAGATACCGCGTCATGAGCATCCGCAGGTGTATCGCCGTGCCGCGGCCTTCGCGGAGCCCATGGTTACGATGGGGATACGCCATGTAGTCAAACTGCTTGCCCAGTTCGATAAGGCGATCCACCAACCCTTCGGTTATCTGGACATGGGTGTTGGTTTCGCCCGTACCGTGAATGATCAGGAGGTCTCCTTTCAGGCCTTCGGCAAAGTTGATTGGGGCGGACCGGCGGTATCCCTCCGGATTCACCTCGCGGGTCCTCATGAAAATCTCCTGGAACCAGGCATTGTAGAGATGCGGCTGCGGCTTGGCCGCAACGGCGATCCCTACGTGATAGACATCTGGCTTGCGGAACATCGCATTGAGGGTGTTCGAGCCACCACCACTCCAACCCCAGATGCCGACCCGGGACAAGTCCACGTACGATCGGGTGCGGCCCAGCTCCTTCAGACCCGCCGCCTGCTGCTCGGTGGAGAGTGGACCGAGGCTGCCGAACACCGACCGCCGCCACGCGGCCCCCTTCGGCGCCGGTGTGCCCCGGTTGTCGATGGAGACCACCAGATAGCCGAGTTCGGCGATCACGCGATGGTAGTCGGCGTGGCTGCGTCCCCAAGCGTCCAACACGGTCTGTGCGTGCGGCTCTCCATACACGTACACGAAAACGGGATATTCTCGTGAAGAGTCGAAGTCACCGGGTTTGATCATCCACGCGTCCATGACAACGCCGCCGCCGATGTCAAGCTGGAAGAACTCCGTCGGCTGAGTGATCAGCGACTCCATCTTCTGACGCAGGTCTTTATTGTCTTCGAGCACGCGCACGACTCGGTGCTCGTGAAGTTCTACAAGTTCGGTGACGGGGGGAGTGTCGAAAGTGGAGTAGGTATGGAACGCCCACTTAGCGTCGGGGGAGAAGTCGTAGTCGTGCGTGCCGGGCTGGTCCATGGGGGTGACCCGTTCGGGCGCTCCGGTTCCGTCCAGACGCACGCGGTAGAGATACTTCTGGGTGGCATTGTCAGGGGACGCGTAGAAGTAAAACCAGCCTCCCGCTTCGTCCACCTCGGCGCGTTCGATGATGTCGCTCTCGCCGGGCGTCAGGAGGGCCTGCTCCTCACCGTCGCGCGAGTAGACATAGGCGTGCCGCCAACCGTCCTTCTCGCTCAGCACGACGAACGCGCGGCCGTCGCGGATCCACTCCAGCCCGGCATTTTTTCGGTAGCTCGCGACGACCCAGGCGGGATCGGATTCGTGGTAGATGCGGGTGACCGCACCGCTGCGCACATCGGCGATGAGAAACTCACGCTCGTCCCGGAATCGGCTCAACTTTTCCACCAGCAGCTCATCTGAATTTCCGGCCCAACTGACCTGGCCCAGATAGAAACCTTCTGCGGGTATGGGGATGGAGAGCCAGCGTGTCTCGCTTCCCTGGGCATCCACAACGCCGATACGCAGTGTCGCTATGGTCCCGCCCACCCTGGCGAATCGGACCTCTTTTACTTCCGGATAACTCGGGTCGCCCGGGACAAGCATCGACCTTAACTTTACCTGGGAGACGTCCGATTGCACGAAGGCGATCCGCTTGCCGTCGGGGCTCCAAACGGCTCGGCTGTTCGAAACCGAGCTGCCGACCGCGTTCTTCGTGAGGGAAATCGTCCGGTCGCTACGCAGATCGCGCACGTGCAGGTTCCCCTGGTCGGAGTAGAGGAGGCGCTGGCCGTCGGGGGAGATGTTGCCGGATCTGCCGGTCTCCTCTTTCTGAGGTGAGTCCAGCACCGTGCGTTTACCGCTGGCGGCGTCATAGCGTACCAGTACCTGTTCCTTCGCTTCGGAATCCGACTCCAGAACTGTGTAGCCCGAACTATCCGGGAGCCAGTCTGCACGAAATCTCTTGGCGCGGAACTCCCCTCCCTCGTAGATCGCACGCAGTCGCGACTCGGCATCCTTGAGAATCGGGTCTTTGGAGTCCTGACCCCAAATGTTTGGCACGGCGACGATGCCGATAAGACAGACAGAAGTGAAACTCGCAACCATCACATTTGTTCTCATTATCATGGACCTCCTTTTCAATATCGTTGTCGTAGTCGTGATCGTAATCGAAACAGTGAGGTAGCTAGATAGCGTTGTCGATTACGACAACGACAACCGCCTTGCTGATCACGACTACGAAACCATGTCGGATGACGGCTGCCCAAGGGAACCTGAGACATACTATGAGCCCTCTTCTCGTCCCAATCAAGGTGCTCCAACGACGTATGGCCTCCTGCGCATATGATCATAGACTCTTGTTCCCAGCGGAAACTCTATGGTAAAGTCCTGGAGTGTAAGGTTCGTGTTTAACTTTGCCTTACGCACCTTCATCTTACGCTCGTTGGACACTATACGTTCTCCGGTTTCCTTGTCTATACCGTACAGTTTGTATACACCTGACATAGGAAACCAGATTCCTTCGCTAATCTCCTCAAACACTGCGGAACACTCAGAGCTAATATTCCCCGAACGGTTGTAAACCTTCAAATATCTGGGCCTGTATCCGATATTTGGATCTATCCATGCTTGGATTCTCCCACCATTCGACTTGTTCGCGTCGACAAAATAGCATTCGTGTTGGGACCACCTGTCTTGATGAAACTCAACAATCTCTGCTTCTCTGAGTTCTTGAGCGAGACTCTTGTCACGGTTCCCGCCGACAAGACCAAAGTCTAAGGGGATCGGCCAGGCGAACCGAACGCGGTCTGCAAAGATATCTCCAGTATTCTGTCTGGGATACCACTGAAAGCGCCACTCTCCATTATAGGCATCGATCGATCTCGAAACCGGAACAGGAGCGACTGGATTATTTGTTCGAATGTCATAGAAGTACTTGTCTCCTTCTTTCAGCCAGATCACATCGAGATGGCGTTCGGAGCCGATCATTAGCATCGGATGCCGCCTAATCCTAGGACTGAACACTTCGTCAATGGTGTAAGAGACGTCCATATTCAAGACGAGAGAGTCCGTGTGATCTAGTCTGTCGAGAAATTTCTCCTCTGACAGCTTCGGCAGGGATCCTTCTATCGGAACAAGGATTGCGGAAAAAAGGATCGCTAGTGCAATGCAGCAGTGTTTAGCGTCGATGTACATCGGTGAAGTTCCTTTCGGCGGAAGTTTTTAGCATTCAAGCTCAACTTCGCGAACGATTTCGTTCTTGGAGTCCTTCGATATTTCAAGACGCATTACTTGTCACCCTCCCCGTCTGCCAAGAGATGACGAACCTTGTCATACTCGGGGTTGACACATTTGTCACCCCAACGCTTGAGCGTACAGAGCAGGCCGATTTCAGATTCCGGCTGCTGCCCCTTATCTCCCGACTCTGCAATCCATTTGGCCAGAATTTCTCGGTGTCTGGCGAGTTCGGCCCTGTGACGAGGACTCTCAGCCAGGTTGTGAATCTCGTGGGGGTCGTTTTGCAGATCATAGAGTTCTTCCGGCACCTTGTTAGCACCAAAGAAAACCATCTGATCTTCATTGAGCGTGCCCGCGGCCATTAACGCGTGAAAACGTTTGGACACCGGCCAGCCGTCCTTATAGCTGGGCTGCATGAAGGGCCGATCGGTCAGATAGTTGCGTAGGTATTTGTAGCGCGGCGTCACCACCGCACGAATTTTCTCGATGGTATAGTCACAGCGGTCGCGGGCGGCAATGACGTAGTCACGTTGCCGGTAATCGGCGGCCAAGAAGTCACGGCCTTCCATGGCGGCGGGTACGCCGATGCCCGCGGCAGCCAGGGACGCGGCAGAAACGTCGATCCCACTGACCAGATCGTCGCGCACTTGGCCGGCCGGCAGCTTGGGACCCACGACGATCAAGGGCATGTGGATACCGCCCTCGTATAAGAACTGCTTGTGGCGGTGGAGCTTGTAACCGTGGTCGCTGAAGAGGAAGATCACCGTATTGCCATAGTGGCCATCCCGCTTTAGGGCGTCAATGACCTGCCCGACCTGCTCATCCGTCTTCAGCAGGCAGTCGTAGTGGTGGGCAATCTCCTCGCGCACCTCGGGGATATCGGGATAGAAGGGCGGCACGGGCACCTTGGCCCGGTCGAGCACCTTGGGCGCGCGTCTGCCGAGCTTGCCGCCTCCCAGTTGCACCTGGCCGAAGAAGGGCTGTCCCTCCCGCCTTCCTCTCCAACAGTCACCCGCCACCAGCGACCTGGGCCCCCAGCCTCCTCTGCTCCGCTCGAAGTCATAGAAGGCCTTCTTGTCGAACTCGAAATTGTAGTCATCCTTGCCGCCTTCATTGAAGGTCCAGTAGCCCGCCTGTCGGAAGCGGATGGGCAGGGGTACTACATCGTTGGGCAGGACGTTCTTATCATACTCACCCATGTCCTTGCCCCGGAAATTAGGGCGGCAGCTACGGTGGTTGTGCGCGCCGATGGAGGTCTGCATCATACCGGTGATGATGGCGGAGCGCGTCGGTGAACACACACCCGCCGGCGTGTAGAAGCGCGTGAAACGCGTCCCCTGTTCGGCCAACCGGTCGATATTGGGCGTCTCGATCAGCGTTTCGCCGTAACAACTGAACCAACCGCTCACGTCTTCCAGGTAGAGCCAGAGAACGTTCGGTCTATCCGCGGCGGTCACTCGTGACGCGCATGCGCACAGCAGGATGGCGACAACAAGCCGGCAGGCCAGGCGGCATCGAAGGGTAAAATTTGTCTTGTACTTCTTCATGGTCACACAACTCCTAATCAGAAAAGGTGTTGTCCTGGGCGCCGCCGAATCCGGTGCCCTGCTAAATGCCCAAGACCCATGATGGCCAACGGGTCACATTGCCAAGTCACTCGGCCAACCGTTGGTCCAGGGACATGTGGCGAGGCGAACGGGCTTTAAGCGACAGTTCCTTCTAATGCTGATTATAGTAACAATTACCAATTCAGATAGGAAACACATAGTGCGATTGCCCCCGATCCAGTAGATTTGCTTGTTTAGGAAGATCTTGGTACAAATATGAAACCGGAGCGTATCCATGACGAACTGCATGTCCTGCACTGTCAGGAGGGTGACCCAAAGGCCTCTGAAGATCTCGTCACACGATGGCATCCGTGTTTGTGGCGATATGCCCGGCAGCTTACGGGTAATAATGACACGGCGTGGGACGTC
>JADFHU010000443.1 GCA_022567055.1 Planctomycetota bacterium | reverse complement strand
TCAGACCCAGCCAGCCTCAACTCGAAGTGTAAATCTATTTTATATAAGGGTTTAGAGTTACGCCTGGCAGGACTCGAACCTGCGACCTACGGATTAGAAAGATGTGTTCGGCGCTCGTAAGTCTTTGTCCTCAAACGGTTAATAGTTGTCACTAAATGACTTAGTAGATCAGCCGTAGACTGACCGAAAACCAGCCGAAGACCAACGGAAGATGCTTGGCACAGATTTTTGCCACAAATGGCTTTGGCAGGTCTCGCCCGGTGAACTGGTAAGATCGATCCAGTTATTAAAGCTTTCAACAATTGCTGGCCAGAGTCCCGCGCCAGTCTCGTTTTCGCCGTGCTCTCAATCTGATTGAGTTCCTCTAATCCCCGCGCATAATCAGGCTGACCAAAATGCCATCAATAGTATCACTTCTTCCTTCGAGCCTCATCCTTGAACCAGAGTTTCCATGTCTTACCATTGTCAGGGGAGGCTTCCGCTCTCGCTGTAAAGCTATTCCAATCGGGTGAGAACCTCTGTACTTGTCAAGCGTTCATGGAACCACCGTAAGGCTACTTAATTCTCAACCCTCGTGTCTTGAAATTATGGTTGTCACTTGATTCGTTCATTGAATCCGATTCGCGAGAAAACTATCCATATTTCGACAAGAATGAACACTATTTTAGGCTCAATTGGTACAAAATCAGCATCTATGGAGACATTTTGGTGTCATACAATTCAAGGTAGGATTTGGCCTCATTAAAGCCATAACGAGGTTCACTTGGGGCATAGTCCCTGGTTGCAATGCTGCTGTCGATTCATCAACGGGTGGTCCCCTTGCGATCTTTCTAAAGTGGCTTAACGGGTATATTCTGACTGGGTACAGTGGTCTATTTGGTCCTTGATAAGGACAGGATGACAAATCTCGAACCGGGCTTTTTCATCCGCTAAACTGGTTGAGTTGCCGCGGGTTGACGGCCTTCACCATAGGTACGAACGGGTCGATGCGAGGTGAATGCTTCAGGATCTATTATTTGCGAGGGACAGGTAAAAGCATATAATAACTTGTTATTAAGTAGTCATGGTTTTCGGCATCGACTTCGTAAGAAATCAAGGTGCCTGATACACTTTTAGTTAACCAAAATAACAAAATCTTTTCAACAGAAACGACCTATTAATATGCCACGATTCATGCCACGATTGATCCGTCAATTATTGATCATTATTGCCCTACTGCTGATGCCCTGCCTTCAGGGCAATATTGCCAGCGGTGCTACTGTTACAGAACAGATGCCCTCTAACGATTATGACGTGGTTGTCATCGGCGGGACGCCGGCGGGAATCGCGGCAGCTATCGCCGCTGGTCGTGCGGGAAAGTCCGTAATCATCATCGAGCAGTCTCCGGTTCTTGGGGGTGTGCTTTCTTCGGGAGTGCTTAGATTAGATGATCTATACGTGGAATCGAATAGTGGTGTGATGGAGGAATTTCGCCAACGAGTAAAAGCCTACCATCGAACAGAGCTGGCGGAGGATCCTCTGGTGAAGGCGCACATAAAACAAACCCCTCCTCAAAGATGGAACACCGCTGAAGGGCGAGCCTGGGAGCCGCATACTGCAGCCAGGATTTATGCTGAAATGGTTGCCGAGCTGGAGACCATTACGACACGCTTCAACGAGGTGGCAGTGGATGTGAAATTAAAAGGGCAGCGAATCACAGGCGTGATCACACGGGATCGTGACAATCATGGAAAGCTGGGCAAGAAACATGCGTACATTGGCAAGGTGATCATCGATGCAACCTATGAGGCAGACCTGGCAGGCTTTGCCGAAGTGCCTTTTCGTATCGGGCGGGAAGCCCGTTCCGTAGCAGAGCCACACGCCGGACTCATCTACACCAATTTCTTTCGCGGCGTAAGAGGGACGCTGCCGGACACCATCCTTCCGGGAAGCACGGGAGAAGCGGACGATCGATCACAGGCTTTCACCTATCGTCTCACTGGAAAGAATTATGGTCGGCCTGATCACCCTTATCGCTTGAAACAGGCACCGCCTGATTATGATCCAGCCAAGTACAGTTGGAGACGTAGGAACTCTCCGATTATTCCCAATGGAAAATTTGATTTGCTGGGCATCAGCTTTGGCGGTGATTTGACCGGGCATGGAACGCGCTGGGTACTCGCTGACTGGGAGGAACGCGTGGAAATAGAAAAAGTCTACCGCAACCATGACCTTGGCTGGCTCTACTACATCCAGACTAAAGGAGGTTCGCCCAACATCGGCCTGCCCGATGATGAATTCATGGATAACAACCATCTCCCTTATCGACTCTATGTGCGCCAGGGCCGCCGGATCGAGGGACGCTACACTTTGACCGAGAGCGATATTCACAAGGACCTTCGCGGTAATGGATTGCGAGGGCCACTCAATCCGGATTCGGTAGCAATCGGGATCTATGGGATTGATTCACATAATGTCCAGAATCCAACTGTCAGGAAGCAACCACCGTATGGCGAAGGTGCAGCCGAGGGAACACTTCACTTGCTCGATGCTACCGGGCCTTACCAGATCCCGTATGGTGTGATGGTGCCCAAGCATCATAAGGGTATCCTTTTTCCAGTGGGGATTTCCTGTACTCACGTAGCGATGTGCAGTGTGCGAATGGAACCGGTATGGTCGGCACTTGGACAGGCAGCAGGGGTTGCCGCTGCGTTGGCGATCGACAATGATCAGGAACTTAGCGACGTGCCTGTTAGGCAAGTTCAGGATGAGCTAGTGAAACAGGCGTGCGTTTTGTTTTTCTACACGGACCTGCCAGGTGATGCACCTGCATTTGAGGCAGTGCAGAAACTGAGTTTACTGGGTGCGGTGGATAGTGGCGATGTGTATCGTTTCCGCTCGAATCAGCCGGCTACCAATTTGACTTCTGCGGTGAATCGTGAGGCGTATTTTTTTCTCCCGAATGAGCCGGTTACGATGGGGGAGTTTGCCCGAATGGTGGTGAAGGGTTTTCAGATTCCGCTCAGTATTACGGCCGCACACTTTAGCGATGTCCCACGCGGACACCCTGCTTTCAAATACGTGGAGACCTTGTACGATTATTCAACCCAATCTCCGGAGCCTTTCTTCGATTACGAAGTACGCAATGATGCCAAAGGATCTGGCAGAAGGGTGCTTGTTCATCCGGACCAGAAAGTGAGCGGCGCCAAAGCGACAAAGATCATTTCGGGCTTACTGCAAAAGACAGTGCCGACATGGCCTAAGCCCGATGCCAAGCTTACCCGCGGCGAAGCTGCCCGACTGATTTATCAGTATATGACAAATAGGAAGTAATACTAACAGATTGCCTAACGGAGGTGCATCTAAAACAGCGAGTGATTATAGGTGTGCGACTCCAATTAGGAACTTAACAAAAACATACCAACGCAATTCAACAGAAGGCCTGCGGCCCCTGCTGATTTTTGGCGTTGGCAGAATAAAAGTACTATGCGTATGACCCTACAAATCATGTCAATTGCTGCCGCTTTGTTGATGATCGCGTCGACGTCTTTGTCCGCCGACAAGCCAAATGTCCTGCTGATTGCGGTGGATGATCTGAACGACTGGATTGGCTGTATGGGGGGACACCCCGATACAAAAACGCCGAATATTGACAAGTTGGCCGACCGGGGCGTTCTGTTCACCAATGCACACTGTCAGGGCACCATGTGCAATCCATCGCGCATCAGCATCATGTGGGGACTGCGCCCCTCTTCAACCGGTTTCTACAGCAATCATTTCCCTGCAAGTAGAGTTCCGTCGTTTCTCAGTAAGTACACCAGCTTGCCACGCCACTTCGAGGCGAGCGGTTACAAAACGTTGACCGCTGGCAAGGTCTACCATGCATCATGGTTGCCACCCAATGATTCTCAGATCGTGGGGCCAAGACCCAAGCAGTGGTCAAAACTTGACGTGGCCGTCCAGAAGAAGCCAAAGCAGTATCACTCGACATGGGACTTTGGCTCTCAAAACTACGATGAAAAGAAATTCGTTGATTATGAAATAGCGAGTTGGGGCGTCAAGCAACTGAAAGAAAACCATGACAAGCCGTTCTTCATGGCCATAGGCTTTATGCGCCCGCATGTTCCGTTTTTCTCTCCGACACGCGTGTATAACAGTGTGAAGAATGCACGCCTTCCAGAAGTAAAGGAGGATGACTGGAACGACCTGTCTGATACGGCCAGAAGACTGACGTTGAGCAATACCAAGATCCCGACACACGACTGGATGAAGCAGGACAACAGGTGGAGCACGGCGGTAAGATCCTATCTAGCTTGCATACGCTGGGTAGACGAACAGATTGGTCGAGTGCTTGACGCCTTGGATGAGAGTCCGTATGCCGACAACACGATCGTTATCCTCTATACGGACCATGGTTATCATCTCGGAGAAAAGCAGCGCTGGTCGAAATTCTCACTGTGGGAACGGACAACGCGGGTGCCGTTTATTGTCTGCGTACCTGCCGGGGCAAAAGGCACATCCCGTAAACCGGTCGAATTGCTGAGCATCTATCCGACCCTAATCGAGCTTTGCGGCTTAATACCGAATAAAGACATTGAAGGCGTGAGCATTGGACCACTACTCAAGGATCCGAACGCGAATTGGGAGCATGTTGCCATTTCGACATTGGGACAGAATAATCACTCCATAAGGGACGAACGATGGCGTTACATCCACTATGCAGATGGTAGCCAAGAACTTTATGACCATAAAACGGATCCCCATGAATGGGACAACCTGGCTGCAACGCCCCCAGCTCCATTGCATGCAAAGATCATTGCCCGACTCAAGAAACACCTTCCCAGATTAAATGTCCCGCAGAAAAGGAAATAGACAGATATGCTATTGGGATGCATTTAGGGCTTGAGAAAGAAACACCAAAGGCACGACCGATCTCAAATCGAGCTTCCCCATCCAGTAAACTGATTGAGTTGACCCGCGTAGGCGGACTTCACCATCGCTATTCATGGGACGAGGCCGCGTGAATGCTTTAGGGAACGGCAAGAAATAACTTGGACTTTTGAATGCCCAATTGCACCCCATCTTTGATCGCTTCTCAATCGCGAAATCCGCGACGTAGGGCAGCTACGCCTGTGGTTTCGCTCAATCGGGCGCGACCAAATATGGGGCACACTTGGACCCCAAATTGTCCAACTTATTTCTTGCCGATCCCTTAGGATCTATTATTTGCGAGGGACAATGATGGCCACACGTGAGCATGATCAACGAGGTCCAAGGCCACCAGGCAGGGCAATCGCATGTAAACTCCGGCAAATGTTAATGCCGCTTTTTTTACCCTGCGCCGGATTCTCACGGGTGTAGTAATCAGTAATCAG
>JADFHU010000442.1 GCA_022567055.1 Planctomycetota bacterium | reverse complement strand
CGATGGCTTTCAAGCAGATCGTCTCGAGGTCAAGGGGCACACGTGCGAACGCTGACGCCGACTCTCAGCAATCCCTGGTGCCCCGCCTCTATGCGCAGGAATGTCGCCGGACTGATGTGCCAGTAGGCCCCGGCACTGTAATCGCCGGACCAGCGGCTGCTGTGGCCAAAGCGGAAACGATAGCCAACCTTGAGTCCGGCGAACACCGTCCAATTCTGGTTGAGATGCACGCTGTAGCGCACGCCGATCAGCGGCAACAGTGCGATGTTGTCCTTCTTCTCTGGGTGAAGGAACGCCATGATGGCGCCGACCTCGAGGGGGTCGCCCGCGCCGGAGAGCGTGATCGTCCCCGTGCCCAGGTCGAGCTCCACGCCGCCCCCGTCGCCCCTCAGGTCGACCGAGTTGACGTTCAGGTCGCCGGCGATGGTCGCCCCCCCCACGAAGGCCGAGTCGGCGGTGCAGGTCCAGAGGACGCGGTCTGCGTCCGACCGCCCCAGGCCAATGGCATAGAGGATACCGTCGAAACCGCCCACGTAGTAGTCTCCGCTGCCACCATAAAAGACCCATTTCTTCCGGACAGGATCGCCGTCTACGGCCATTTCGAAGAACTCCGGGCATCCATACTGGCAGTCTGTCCAGCGACTCTCCTCGGTCCACTGCTTGAGGTCGGAAGAGGAAAAGAAAGCCATCTCACGCTGTGCGAGGAAGAGGGCCATGACCCAGCGGCCGGTGGGCTCATGCCAGAGGACCTTGGGATCCCGGTTGCCGCCGACGATGTGCCCGATCACCGGATTGCCCTGGTATTTGCTCCAAGTTTTTCCGCTGTCCTGGCTGTAGGCAATGGACTGGGCAAACTGACTGCCCGCCGCTCGAGCCCAAGGGGTGTTGGCCGCTGACGTGTAGAAACAGACCAGAGGATCATGCTCGCCCTGCTTGAAGCCGCTGGTATTGTCTCTGTCCACCACTGCGGATCCGGAATAGATGGTTCCCAGGGCATCGGGATGCAGGGCATCCGAAAGCTCCCGCCAGTGGATCATGTCCCGGCTCACGGCATGGCCCCAGGTCATGTTGCCCCAGGCCCAGCCATAGGGGTTGTGCTGGTAGAAGAGATGATACTGGCCATTGAGTGTAGTTCACCAGGCCTTTGCCCTCGAAGCCCGTGACCTTCATTTGTCCAGGCAATGTTCCCCGAGCCGGACGCGGTCCGAAGGCCTCTCTCGTTATTTTCCAATCGCCGTGGTCACTACCTTCGAAATCGGCGATTAGGATGTCGGAGTCACCGGCCCCCATCAGGGGACTCGACATACAGGCGGCCAGCATAAGAATGCACGTTGCTCTTTTCATGATCTCGTCCTCTTCAGTATTTCAGATTGCGCGTCTCCATAAGACGGCAATGCCCCTGGCTGGGACGCCACATAGCCGCCGATGGCATTGGCCACCTGGACGGCGGTCACCGGATCGCCGTTCCGTAGATAGTCATTGAGAAAGGCAGCGGAAAAAGCGTCGCCGGCCCCAATGGTGTCGGCGACTTCCACTGAATGGCCGGGAACGACACGGTAGCCTTCCTCATGGTACACACCGGCGCCCTCCGCGCCCAAGGTGATCAGCACGACGCGCAGGTCGAACCGGTCCGCCAGGCCGTGGCAGATGTCACGCAGGGACCCCGTACAGTGCCCAAGGAACATTCGCGATACGGTCGCCGCTTCGTCATCGTTGAGCTTGAGGATATGCGAGGCTTGGAGTGATTTTTCCAAAACGTCTCGGTCATAGTAGTGCTGTCGCAGGTTCACGTCGTAGAAGATGCGTGTGGACGTGCCCTGAAACGCCTCGATCAATCGCTGCAGTGAGGCACGACTGGTCTCAAATCGCTGGGCCAGGGTCCCCAAGCAGAACACATCGTAATCCTCCGCGAGAATGGCCGCCTGCGTCGAGGCATCGACCACGATTTCATCAAACGCCACCTGCTCGTGGATGACATAGTGCGGTTGTCCTTCGGACGATACAGTGACATCCACCCGGCCGGTAGGCGTGTCAGGGACGACTCGGACAAAACGACAATCCACCCCAAGAGAATTCGCCGCCGCCAGCGCCTCGTTGCCAAGCGGATCACCTCCGAGTGCGGAGACAATGCCGGCCTGCAGGCCGCAACGCCCGGCATGCACCGCCAGATTGAAGGGCGCCCCCCCCCAGGTATTTTTCATCGCCCACGATGTCCCAGAGGATTTCGCCAAAGGCCAATAGCTTCATGGTCCCTCCATTACCTGACCTTGCAGCTGAAGGTTCGCTCAGGCGATGTCTTCCAGATATCACGGAGCTATTGCAACTTCTTGAATGCGTACCCGTCATACATAGTCTGAAAGTCCTCTAGCTCTACCTCTCCCTGAGGTGTCCTGTAGAAGCTAAATCCAACGCCATCTATCGCGCTCAGGTTCCATTCGATCAATCCCTTATCACGGAACGGTTGCATCGCTACGTGTCCATCCGCATAGCCCAGTGTGCTGCTGTTGCCACGGTGGAAAATGCCAAATGGGTCCACCCACTCTCTCGAGCTGGGACGCAGGACCCAGCTACCGTTGTTATAGCCCCGAGGATCACACTCCGCGAGAAAGACATACTTGCTGGCAGGACGTTCGACATCAGCGTATGTCTGACAGGGAATGACCTGCCACCCCCCCGTGCGGTTGACGCCATTGAGACCGCCGGCAATGGAATAAGTGCGATAGGCGAATTGGTGCAGCGGACTGTTTTTGCGCTTATCAGAGGGGCAGCGATAGACCTCTAGTTTCTCCACGTAAGGCCATAGGGTTCCCGCTTCAATGGCATCTAGCTTTGCCTGAATAGTAGAGCCCGCCCCACCTACCGGTCTCTTGACCCAACCACTGTCATTGGTGTGACCGCTGACCAACCTATCGTCGTTGGCGTCCTTGTACATGAGCCAAGCCGTGACCAAGGAGCGTACATTGGCCCGACAGGTAATACTGCGCGCCTGTTCCCGAGCCCGGCGCAATGAGGGCATGAGAACGGCCATGAGCACGGCAATGATGGCAATCACCACCAATAATTCAATGAGTGTAAAGGCCTTCGATTTCATCTCAGTTCTCCTTCATAAATTGTGAACTCAACGAAGCATTTTAAAGAATGTCTGTCAGGTCAAAGTACCCATTATACGAGGTCTTGAGTGCCAATGCCAGAATGTCGGCCCCAGGGAATACATGGACAGGCCGATCGTGTAGCCTCTCGTGGATGCCGACTGGGCTGGCTAGGTTGGCCCCGTAACGCCGGCGGGGAGGAATTTGACGTCCCGGTCGTTGGGGACCGTTTCACCGGGTGTGCAGCGTCCGTTACGGACTTGCCGGTCCAGCAAGCGGAGCAACGCCTCCACTTTTTCCGCTCGGGCGTTTGCCACGTTGTTTGTCTCGCCGGGATCGTCGTCGAGATTGAACAGTTGCATCGGAGGCAGGCCATTCTTTTTGGCCACGTTCTCCCGCGGCGCGCTCCAGCCCCCGCTTCCCGCGGACAGGCAGAGTTTCCAGGGTCCTTGGCGGATGGCGAAGAATCCGCCGATGGAATGGCTGATCAGGGTGTCGCGCCCGGAGGTTGCCTCGCCGTCGAACACGGGCAGGAGGCTGAACCCGTCTTCGCCTCCGAGAGGCTGACGGGTCTGGCCGGTGATCGCTTCCAACGTGGAATAGATGTCGGTGAGACAGGTCAAGGCCTCGGTGGAACCACCGGCCTTGATGCGACCCGGCCAACGGGCGATGAACGGCACGCGGTGTCCGCCTTCGTAGATGTCCGCCTTGTGGCCCCGATACTTGCCGCTGGGGTTATGCCCATGCTCCTTCAAAAGCTTGAAGTTGGCTTGGGGCGAGCAGCCGTTGTCGCTGGTGAAGATGACCAGCGTGTTGCTGTCGAGACCGGTTTCCTTCAGCGAGGCCAGCAGTTCTCCCATGTGATGGTCGGTCTGCATCACAAAATCCGCGTAGGGATTCAAGCCGCTCGATCCCTTAAACGGAGGAACCGGCACGATGGGCGTGTGCGGAGCGGGGAGCGCCAGGTAAAGAAAAAAGGGCTTCCCGGCTTTGGCGGCCTTCGCGCGAGCCTTCACATACTCGATCGACTTGCTGAACAGATGAGGCAACACGTCCTCAATTTTAAAGTCAGAACCGATCGGTCCTTTGCGGTACCACCCATAGGGATCATCCTTGCGGCTCACGCCCTCTTCCCGATCCGGCGCTGCTGTGATCCGACCCGTGTCGACCCAAACATAGGGGGGCATGTCCAGTGAACCGCAGTGGCCGTAGTATTGATCGAAACCGTTGATGTCCGGACCGTTCTTCACTGGTTTGGTGAAATCGATCGTCTTGCCGTTCTTGTGCCAGTCCCAACCCAGGTGCCACTTGCCGATCATCGCGGTATGATACCCGCCCTTGCGCATCAGGTGTCCCAGTGTAGGTCGGTCCGCAGGAATCAGGTGACTGCTGGTGCCGCTCAGGACGCCGCGGGCCAGCCGTGAACGCCAGTTGTAGCGTCCGGTCAACAGGCCGTAGCGCGTGGGGGTGCAAACGGAGCTGGAGGTGTGGGCATCGAGAAACGTCAGTCCTTCATCCGCCATCTTCCGCAGATGAGGCGTCCGAATCTTGCAATCCGGATTGGTTGGGGAGATGTCACCGATCCCCAGGTCGTCGGCGAGGATGAAAACGATATTGGGTTTCAAGTTGGCGGCGGCTGACGCAGCTTCAGAGTGCGTCAGCGCCAGGGCGATCAGGACCGTGCGAGTAATGAGGCTCATGTTGCTCATACTCCGTTTAACTCAATTATTAGCGCTATCTCCAACCGGACGCCGGTTCGCGTGTCACCGTGTGCTAAAAACGCGACCCGCCAATTCGCGACCTGGGCTTCGCGTTCAACTGATTCGGCGACGGCCTATTCAAACTACGGATAGGACATTTTATATTGCGACCGCAGAAGCGATCATACCCACGAGGGAAAGACAGGTCAATGGGATAACAGCCCTGTGGCTGTTACATGATATTTAGGGTCACAGAGGGCTAAACAAAGCCCATGAATGACCCTACGTCAAATGCACCCGCTTGTGTTCTTCTGCGCCAACCGACCGTTCTGCTACTTTTCTTTCTGCTTCGGCTTCGTGCACACAGGTTGTTTTTTATCCCAGGCGAGGTTGCGGTCGAAAAGAGTGCCGTATCGGGGGTAGTCGTGGTAAGGCACTGCCTTTACCTTCGGGGTGTCTAGCTCCCGGTCGGCGGCCAGGCTCTTCAGTTCAAGGGGATCCTTCTCAGTGTTGAAAAACGCTGCAACCGGCGCTATTTTTTGGAGCGAGCGTCCCAGAGGCCGATGGCTGCCAGCAA
>JADFHU010000441.1 GCA_022567055.1 Planctomycetota bacterium | reverse complement strand
GGATGGGCTTTACGAAATCTGAGCCGGCATAGACAATCGCCTCTACGCCGGTGACAACGCCAACGGTCGGATCCGCTGCGTCCACCGCGATGTGCTTCGTGGCAACCCAGGAAAAGCTGAGGGCCGGTGGCGTAATCTTGGACCAACCCTTTTCCGTCCCCCAGACTTCCACCGTGTCACCCGTGTTTAACGTGCCGCAGTCGTAATAATGGGTGCCCGGCCCGGAGCGGATAAACACCTTGTCCCCGGTGAGGCTCGCTATATAGGAAATCGCTTGTGTACGCACCTGCTCTTCTGCCCCGCCCGATGGTGCCGTCGCACACCAAGCATGACCGCCTAGGAAGGCAATCAACACGAGAACGCTCGTCAGTCGCCGCGTGCCCATCTCCGTTCGAGTGTTACGTCGAGTTCTCATTTCGTAGCCTCCATAATCAAAACACCTGTTCATGTCGCAGAACAAGTCCGACGTGACATGTCCATTGGAGTCTGACGCTATCACCATGGTCGACCCCTGTCAATTATTTTTGGGACCGGAGGACAGTAGTCAGTGGTCAGTAGTCGGTAGTCGGTGGAAAGAGAAGAGAAGAGATAGAGAAGGCTGATCAGCCTTACCCAAGATACCTTGGACCAGGGACCCCACAGAACCTAGCCGCCCAGACGGTCCAGCTCGGTCCGGCACATCTGGAGTTGCCCAGGGTCTCTCAATCTGTCGAGGGCCTGACGCAGATGTTTGATGGCTTCCGCGGGTCGATCGAGGTAGCGGGCATAGAGCACGCCCAACATGAGTCTCACCTGCTCCACGTGTTCGTAGCTGCCGTAGTGGGCCAGAAAGTTCTCATAGGCATCGGCCGATTCCGCCGATTTGGAACTGCTCGCGAGATTGTTGGCGATATCCAAAAGCGGCTGTCGGGCCAGGACTTGGGCACTGTCAATCTTCATCAGCTCCAAATAGGCTTCTGCAGCCGTCGATACATTGCGTTGGAGCAAGCGTGCGCTGATCTCCTTGCGCAGCCTTTGGATGGCTGCCTCCTTTTCCGCTTGCTCCGGCGCCTGGGGAACCACCTTGGCTCGGGCATGCTTCCGTTGCTGCCCCCCAACGAAGGGATCCCCCTGCTGTTTCACAGAATCCCGGTACTCCCGCCGTCGGTTCCATCTCTCGATGAGAGCCCAGAGATCGAACTGACTCCGCTCCAGCCAGCCCATCGCCAAGCAGACGAGCATCACGCCAATGCCAAAGGCATAGCCGGCCAGGTGGGCCGTGTAGGCCACGGCGCTCGAATCGGCACCTATGATGTTGTCGAGCACTATCATTTTCAACGCAATGAACCACAGGGCAGGCAACTCTATGGTGCCAATGAGAAAAAAAAAGTAGAGGACTGTGATCAAGGTCTTGGGATACAAGACCAGGAAGGCACCCGTCACGGCAGCTACGGCGCCACTGGCTCCCAGGGTCGGAATGGGAATGGGAATTTCTGTCATCGCGCCCACGCGTATGGCCTGTACCGCGCTGTCGCCAGCCAGAGCCGTATGACCAATGCCGCTGGAAATGGCCGCCAAGAGGTAAAACATCGTGTACTTGGTATTGCCCAATTTGTCGTTCACATTGTTGCCGAAAATGTACAAGAAGAACATGTTGCCGATGATGTGCATGAATCCGCCGTGCAGAAAGGCATAGGTCAGGAACTGCCAGTAGCGCCACACTGCGGGATAGAGCTGGAGCGATTGAGCCCAGTCACGCACCGGCACCTCCATGTAGGGAAAGACCACGCTCTTGTGGGGATAGTATGTCAACAGAAAGGCCACCACATTGATCGCTATCAGGGCATAGTTGGCATAGGGTGTTTGACGCGGCCTAACATTGGTTCGAATGGGTAGCATTCTTTGGGTTTCCTACTTCGTTACGCGGCAGGCTAGCCGTACAGACCCCGCATTCTAATGTGATAACGCAGCGTCAACAAGTCGCTGAATGACGAGTCGGCCAGAAATCAGCCCCTGTGTAATAGAAAAGGCTTTATTTCTCTAATCGCTTCCGCTACTTCAGTAGACCAGTCAATAGTTAGGGGCCAATATGCGCCGGAGGCTGGGGATGTTCTCTTAGTCGGCCTGCGCAATTTCAAGATAGGATCTGCTTCAATGGACAAAGAGGTCATCAACCGACGCATTCAAGACATCAGGAGTGAGGCCCGCCGAAAGAAAGTGGGCGTCCTCCTTCTGACCCATCCGGCGAATGTGACCTATGCGACGGGGTTCCAGGGCGAAGACAGTTGGGCTGTGATCGGCCGGCGAAAGGTCACGCTCCTCACGGACAGTCGCTATTCGGAGCAGGCGGCGCAGGAATGTCCTGCCTGCCGCATCCGCGAGCGACAGGGCAGCATGCCGCAGCTCGTGGCCGCCGTTCTCGGGAAGGCCGGGAGTCCTGCCCACTTGGCCGTGGAAGACTCGGTTTCTGTCGCCAATCTCAAACGAATCGAGAAACAATGGAAGCGACGCGTCAAGTCCGCGTCTGGACTGGTGGAAGGCGTGCGCCAGTGCAAAGAAGAAGAGGAACTTAGGAAGATCAAGAAGGCCATCAAGATCGCGGCCCAGGCCTTGGAGCAGACACTGCCCCACCTCAAGCCCGGTGTCAGGGAAAGCGGTCTGGCCGGGTTTCTAGACTACCAGATACGGCTGCTGGGCGGGTCCAATTCCTTCGCCACCATCGTGGCCTTCGGTGCCAACGGCTCTCGTCCTCATCATCGACCCGGGAACCGAAAACTGAAATCCAGAGACTCCGTGTTGATCGACTTCGGGGCGAAGTACCAGGGGTATTGCAGCGATCTGACCCGCTGTTTTGCCGTCGGCAAGCCGACCACGCTGTTCCGGAAGGCCTACGACACGGTACAAAGGGCCCAGGAGGCGGCCGTGCGGTCCATTGCGGCCGGTGTCCGACTGGCCGAGGTGGATGACGCCGCTCGCGGCCTGATCCGGTCATCGGGCATGCCTGTTTATGGCCATGGCACAGGCCACGGTATCGGCCTTGACATCCACGAGGCGCCCTTTTTGGGGCCAGACGGAGGGGCAACACTCAAGACCCACCAAGTCATCACCGTCGAACCGGGCATCTACATCCCGGGAAAACTGGGGATCAGGCTGGAAGAAGACGTCCAAGTGCTTGAAAATGGGCGGAAAATCCTGAGCAAGAAGTGTGCGCCCTGTTGGAATCTCGGGTAGTTGACGGCGTCTCAGTGGCGAGATTGGGCAGGAGGAATGGGGGTCGTCACTCATGGCCCCAGAGTAAACTCGTGCGACTTGACGTCGTAGACGAAGGTACCTCGCGACAACGAAAAGATCCACACGTGGAACCCCTCTGCCCTCAGCCCCGAATCGACCTGGTCTCCGACACGGATCTTGGCCCCGCCATAGTTGAGCAGCGCGTCACGGAGATCTTCGCCGAGCTCAAAAACCTGGGCATCCGTGTGTCCCAGCTTCCGCAGGATGACGATCACATCATCGACGGTCAGCCGGATGGCGCTGGTATTGCTCACGGGCTGCACCGAGACGGCCACGTCTGCACCCCGCGCCGGTCTCGGGGCACGCCATCTCCCGCCACACCCCAAAAGACCCAAGAAGAGGAACGCCAGGACGAGTGTGACCAGACCCTTTATGGCGTCAGGCCGAAGTCTCTTGGTTATCAATGGGTATCTCACCGCGGGCGTCTTCAAGATCAATACCGTGACGTAGGACGACGACGTGCATTCGGATTGGCATTGGGCAGTCTGCGCCTCAAGTCCCTAGTGAAATCGCTCAGGGGTGCGGCGCCAGGTTGATTCGTCACGCCCTGTGCACCAAGCATCAAGGGTGATGGCGGTGCAGCGGTGAGAGGCGCCGGATTGGCTATGCCGGGCGCCGGCGGTGGACGAAGGACGCTGGCGCCCCTTTCCGGGACGATGCGAGCCGTAATGAACACCGCAATTTCGCGCGAGGTGGAGACCGTATTGTCGTTGTTGAACAGCTTGCCCAGCAAGGGAATACGACTGAAACCGGGCGTGCGTCTTGCCTGGATCACGCGACGATTCTCCGACAATCCAGCCAAAGCGACCGTACCCCCATCGTGCACCGTCACGGTGTTCCGCGCGGTGCGTCGCGTCACCACGGGCAATTCACTCTGCGGACCCCTGGGAATACTGTCGCTCAACTCCACGGCGATGACCATGGTGATATCGTTGTTGTCGCTGATATAGGGGATGATATCCAGCTTCGTGCCGGATTGGATTTCCGCCAACTCCGTCTGTGCAAAGACTTGTTGCTGACCCGGTGCCACCAACATGAAATACTCCTCCTTGATGACGTGCATCGTCGCCTGCTCACCATCCTGGGCAAACACCTGAGGGCTGGATATAATCTGAGCCTGCCCGTTTTCCTCCATCAGATTGAGAGCCATGTTCAGGGCGTTGGTAAAGGTCCCGTCGGGCGAAAAACCGATCGTCGCGCCCCAGGGCCAACTGCCCCGAAAACTTTGCTCACCAGTACCCGCTGCGAGAAGGGGCACATTGCGGAACGCGCCGACCTGCATAGTGGGCCAGCCCCACTCGATGCCCAGGTTCAAGAGGTTGCTCCTGTCCATGACCACGACGCGGGCATCCAGCAGCACCTGTCGCGGCTTGGTGTCTATTGCCTTTAGACTCGCCACGATTTGTTTTAGGACGGCGGGCGGGGCCGTGACCACGGCTATGCGGCCATTCAACTCTCCCTTGACAAAGGGCTGATAGGCATCGTGCAGGAGACTCACCGCGTTGGAGGCGCTCGTGTACTGCATTTTGACACGCACCACCTCACTCGAATCGACCAGATCCTCCAGCGCCACCGAATAGACGGGAGAGATGAGGTAGTAGTGGTCGGTCTTCTTCCAGGTCAGTCCGGTACCGGCCAGCAGAATGTTCAGGGCCAAATCCAGAGGCATGTTGACGAAATCGCCCGAAACACTGGGCGGAATCACGGTGGCAGCGATGATAATGGGAATCCCAGTTTGAAGAGAAAAATCCTGTAGAACGACGGCCAAGTCCTCGTCGATCGGTTGGTATGTCACGACGGGCCCCAGTGACGAACTCACAGGACTCCTGGGTCCGCCCTGATCCAGGGGCGTTGAGCTCTCTGTGGGCGGCGGCCGACGCCGAGAGGCAACACGCAGACGCTCTATTTCGGCCAACGCTTCCTCCAATTGAGCATCCTTCGCTTCGTCGGCGCCAGTGGTCGCTGCCGGCGGCGTCCCCGCTTCCGCTCCCACTCTCTCCGTCGGCGGCAGACCCCCCGTCAGTAGTCGTGTTGGATCCTCGGGCAGGACGGGCGGCCGATCAGGGGGCACCGGTGGAAACGGCGCAGTAGTAGAGACCTCACCCGGTGGGGGGGCAATCGGGCCCGTCGCATCAAT
>JADFHU010000440.1 GCA_022567055.1 Planctomycetota bacterium | reverse complement strand
CGGCAACGTCGTGAACGGCTCCGGCCTGACCGACGGCCTGCACGGCACCACGGCACCGGATATGTGGCTCGCCGCAGGACTCCCGGCCACCATTCAGTTTGATTTCGATGAGGTCCATGTCTTGCATGAGATGCACGTCTGGAACCAGAACCAGTTGATCGAGTCCCTGTTGGGCTTCGGTGCCAAGGATATCACCCTCGAGGTCTCGGCCAATGGCACGGACTACACCGCGGTCGACGGCGTGGGACCCTTGAACCAGGCACCCGGTACCGACAGTGCCGCCAACACGACCATTGCCCTTAACGGCGTGCTGGCCATGTCCGTGCGAATGACCATCACCAGTGCCTATGGTTTCATTGGGCAGGCGGGACTCAGCGAGGTTCAGTTCACCGCCATCCCCGCCTTCCCGCGGGAATTCTCCCCGGGCAATGGCGACGAGACGGACGACCTGGACGTGATCCTGAGCTGGCGTGCCGGTCGTTTTGCCGCCGAGCATCAGGTCCTGCTAAGCACGGACCAGGCCGCGGTGGCAGACGGCAGTGCCGTGATCGCCACGACGGCCGACAAGAGCCATGCCCTGTCGGGTCTGGAATATGGAAACGCCTACTTCACGCAGATCATTGACCTGGCTGCGGACGGCACCACCTACGCCGGTCCCATCATCCAATTCTACACCCCGGCCGTCCAAGCCATCGACGACATGGAGAGTTACAAGGACGAGGAGTTTTTCGAGATCTGGGCCACCTGGGTGGATGGATTTGATGATCCGGCCAATGGTTCCCTGGTGGGTGGCGTAGCCGGGATACCGGAAACGGATGAAGTCTATGAGGGCAGGCAGTCCCTGCCCGTGGAGTACGATCTGACGACGGCATCCGTCGCCGAGGCCACCCAGACGTTTAGTCCGTCCCTGGATCTGACAGTCGGTGCTCCGGATATCCTTGGAATCTTCTTCCAGGGTGACCCCAATAACGGTGCTGCTTCTGTCTACCTGACCGTCATCGACGCCGCTGGCCAGAGCGTCAAGGTCTCACATCCGGATCCGGCTGCGACACAGTTGACCGCCTGGACCCTGTTGAACATTCCCTTCAGTGACATGGGCAGCCTGAATCTGTCCAGCATCCGATCGATCACCTTCGGCGTCGAAGACTCCGGTGCGGCCGGCACGGTCTTTGCAGACTATCTCCATGTCAGCATCGCCAGTCCATCCCCGGAGGCAGTGCTGAGCGGATTGAGCAACATTGGTGCCTCTTCCGACGACGTGGTGACCTGGTTCGAGGCGGAATCGGGTGCGATCACGGCTCCGATGCAGGTGTTCTCGGATAGTCCCACTGCCTCGGCAGGTGAGCATATCGGCACAGAGAACGGCATTGGCAACCAGAACGGCAATCCTCCAGCCGACGGCGTTGCGACGTATAGCTTCAACGTACCCGAGGACGGCGTGTATAGACTGGCATTCCGGGTCATCATCACGGGTGGAAGCGATTCCTTCTGGGTCCGCATCCCGGGCATGGTGACCAATACCACGAACCATGCCAGTGGTTGGGTACGGTTTAACGGCATTCAACCCGGTGACCGCTGGCACTGGGACGAGGTGCACAGCTGGGAGCCTGACGAATCCTTCCAGTTGGTCGATTTCACCCTGTCTGCGGGCACTCACACCCTCGAGGTCGCACAGCGTGAAGACGGCGCATTACTCGATGCCATCGCGGTACTGAAGTGAGGTTGTCCTTGACAGGTTAACACCGAGGGTCTGTGGCGATACGTCACAGACCCTTTCTTGTGCGCTCGCCGAAGACCTGATGGGGTCTCGTCGGCATCATCTCCAGATTCTTCCGCTCGCAGGGCAGATCATTTCGCCAAAAGGACTTGTAGGCTTGTGAAGACCCATTTCACTCTATGCCAACAAAACGCTTATGAAATCCAACTGAGTTTTGTGGTCAAATCTGTTTCATGTCTGCGGTAGCTGCGTAACGGTTTTCTCAGAAACATGTTCAGTTGGGAGGCTGGTCGAAATCGATTGAAATTACGGTTCGGCAATGCTAAACTAGCCACCAGTGCAAACGTACTGAATGACATCCGTCTGAACAGTCGTCGAACCCACTGATTCGACAATCCATGACAGTCGAAAAGGAGGTGTGTCTCAGAAGCCCAATCATCTGTCTTCCTGGGTCATGGAAGGTCCGGGTACCAACCAACTCAATGTACTTCAAACGAAGGAGGAATGAAACATGTCGAAACAATCGTTTAGACCCACAGTGCTCTGTATTTTCGGGCTGTTGTTGCTTGCAACAAGCTCTGTCAGTGCAGTAGAAACCTTCAAAACCTCAAACATCGCAGGCGGACATCAGATCTGGTTTGAAGTCGAGGATTTCGATGAACGCGATCCCGCGGATGACTCTTCTTTCGCCGTGGTCGATGAACCCGGCGCCTTTGGCCAGGCCATTAGCAGTATTAGTGGATCCAACGGCCAGAGTTTGATTCGCTATACCTTTGACATCAGCAAAGCCGGTGGCTCGGGCGGTACCTGGTATTTCTGGGGCCGGGTGATCAACCCCAGCAATCAGTCCGATTATATGGTGGTGGAGGGCCACCCGGGCGACCCAACCTCATTTGTGCTGCCGGTGAGCGGCTTAGTCAACGGTCAGCGGATCTTCGAGCAAAACGAAGGACCTCCCTGGACATGGACCAATCCCAACCATGAAGAGGCACATACCAAGACGCTTCGAGACGGTGAGAACACGATGTATATCGTCGCCCGGCAGACCGGAGCGCTCTGGGATGTCTTCATGTGGACGGATGATCCCGGCTACGTGCCCACGGATGCGGATTATGAAAACGCGGAGGTCCCCAGCGCAGGCGCAGCCGGCGGCCCGAGTCCGGGCAATGACGCTGCGGACGTCCCCTGGTATATCAATGAGCTGAGCTGGTCGGCCGGTGACTTCGCCAAGACGCACAATGTGTACTTCGGCGCCAATTTCGCCGACGTGAACGATCGGGCCGCATCTGCATTGGTGGGAGAGGGTCTGACCGATACCTCCCAGGCGATGCAGACCGATCTGGAGACCACCTACTACTGGGCGGTCGACGAAGTCAACGGGGCGCCGGACTTTACGGTCCATGCGGGCGACACCTGGAGCTTTACCGTCGAGTCCGTGGCCAACCTCGTCACCAATGTCAGCGCCACGGCCGACAGCCAGTTTGGCGCAGACAACGGTCCCGGCAAGGTCGTGGACGGCTCCGGTCTGGCCGACGGCCTGCACGGCACCACGGAAACGGACATGTGGCTCAGTACCGGCCTCCCGGCCACCATTCAGTTTGATTTCGATCAGGTCTATTCCCTGCATGAGATGCAGGTCTGGAACCAGAACCAGTTGATTGAATTCATAGTGGGCTTCGGTGCCAAGGATATCATACTCGAGGTCTCGGCCAATGGCACGGACTTCACCGCGGTCGATGGCGTCGGACCCTTGAACCAGGCACCCGGTACAAACAGTGCCGCCAACACGACCATTGCCCTTAACGGCGTTCAGGCCATGTCGGTGCGAATGACCATCACCAGTGCCCATGGTTTCCTAGCGCAGGCGGGCCTCAGTGAGGTTCAGTTCACCGCCATCCCCGCCTTCCCGCGGGAATTCTCACCGGCCGATGGCGCCGATTTGGACGACCCGGACGTCACCCTAAGCTGGCGTGCCGGTCGTTTTACCGTCGAGCATCAGGTCCTGCTGAGTCAGGACCAGGCCGCGGTGGCAGACGGCAGTGCCGTGATCGCCACGACGGCCGACAAGAGCCATGCCCTGTCGGGTCTGGAATACGGAAAGGTCTACTTCAACCAGATTATCGATGTGGCCGCGGACGGTACCACCTATCCCGGTCCCATCAATGTCTTCGTCACACCGGGCAGCCAAGCCGTCGACGACATGGAGAGTTACAAGGACGAGGAAAACCTCGAGATCTGGGCCACCTGGGTGGACGGATTCGGAGACGAGGCCAACAATGGTGCCCTCGTCGGTACTGGCCCATCAGGGAATGAAGCGTCGAGTAGCTCGTATGAAGGCAGCCAGTCCTTGCCAATAGCGTTCGATACCACAACGGCTGCCGTAGCCGAGGCAACCCGGACGTTCAATCCTTCTCTGGATGTGACAGTCGGTGCCCCGGATAACCTTGGCATTTACTTCCAGGGCGGACCGGCGCAATTCGTCGAGAACCCGGACGGCAGTGTCACTATGGCAGGGATCGGCGCGGACATTCATAACATGACCGACGAGTTCAACTTCGCCTATAAGGAACTGACCGGTGATGGCTCGATCACGGTGAAAGCCGAAAGCCTTCAAGATGTCCATACATGGGCCAAGGCCGGCGTGATGATCCGAAATTCTCTGGATCCAAGCGATCTGTATGTTCACGGGATTATTACGCCCCGGGACCGAGTGGAAGTCAAGTTCCGCGAGGTCTTTGCCACCAATACCGGCGGCGGTGCCACGCCTGAGAACTCAACACCATTCCCACACTGGCTGCGGCTCACGCGTACGGGCAACAGCTTCTCGGCCCAGCATTCCGCAGACGGGGTGACTTGGGAAGAGATGCATAGCTCATCGCCAGTGACGCTCTTGATGCTCGATCCGGTCGTGATTGGTCTGGCCGTAACCAGCCACACGGGTGTTCCGACCGTTGCCGAGTTCTCAAACATCACCGTGACCGGTAATGTAAGCGCTGGTTGGCGTCTGGAAGAAATGACCGTCGAGCAACCCGATAATGGGGCGGCTTCGGTTTATCTGACGGTCACAGATAGTGCAGGCCAGAGCCTCAAGGTCTCGCATCCCGATCCGGCTGCGACCAATTTGACGGGCTGGACCCTGTTGAACATTCCCTTCAGCGACATGGGTGGATTGAATCTGTCCAGCATCCGATCCATCACCTTCGGTGTCGAAGACTCCGGTGCGATAGGCACGGTCTTGGCGGACTATCTCCATGTCAGCGTCGCTAGTCCATCGGCGGACGAAGTGCTGAGCGGATTGAGCAACATTGGTGCGTCTCCTGACGACGTGGTGACCTGGTTCGAGGCCGAATCGGGAGCGCCCACGGCTCCGTTGGAGATCCTGGATGATCCGGCTGC
This sequence comes from Planctomycetota bacterium, assembly GCA_022567055.1. Classification (GTDB taxonomy): domain Bacteria; phylum Planctomycetota; class Phycisphaerae; order Sedimentisphaerales; family Anaerobacaceae; genus JAIPFM01. Next base: position 297 of record JADFHU010000440.1, on the reverse strand, counting down.
CTCCGGAAGTCAGTATGTGGCCGTGCCCAATGGCACCGGAAGCTCTACGGGTCAACCCCCGGCCGACGGTTTGGCGACGTATCCCCTGACCCTCCCTGAGGACGGTGTGTACCGTCTTGCCTTCCGTGTGATCGCTCCCAGTGGCAGTGATGACTCCTTCTGGGTGCGTATCCCTGGGATGGTGACCAACACCCTAAACCATGTCAGTGGTTGGGTACGCTTTATCGAAATCCAACCCGGCGACTCATGGCACTGGGACGAAGTGCACAGCAGAGATGACGACAATGAGGTGGTGGA